>JAGAEF010000055.1 GCA_017613255.1 Lentisphaeria bacterium | reverse complement strand
CCCGTGGTGGCCACCGTGGAAGAGGCGGAAATGCTCTGGAAGGTGCACAAGGAATCCAAGGCGATCTTTTCCACGGGTTCCAACCCCAACTACTCCCGGAACACCCAGGTCATGCAGGAGCTCTGCCGCAGGGGATTCATGGGGAAACCCTACTACATGGAGGCCGAGTACGTCACGGGCCAGCACTGGGAGGACACTCTCTTCCGGAAAACCAATCCCCTCACCGAAAACGGCAACTGGAGACAGCTGCTTTCCCCCATCCGCTACTGCACCCACTCTCTGGGGCCCTTCCTCTCCGTGGTGCCGGAAGATCTGAGAAAAGTCTCCTGCTTCGGGACGGGGCCGCAGGCGCCCATCGAAGAGTACAAGGGTTTCCCCCGGGACGATGCCCAGTCCGCCCAGTTCCAGACCGATTCGGGCGTGGTCATCAAACTTCTGCGCACGGGCAGATGCCGGGCCAAGATCGGAAGCCACAACTACCGGCTTTTCGGCACGGAAGGATATTTCGAACTCGCCAGCGAGCGGGGGAAGCACCCCCGGATCATCCGGTACAACTCCACAAAATACTATCCCGCCTCCGAACTGGTGGAACAGGACGGTTCCGCCACGCCCTTCGAGTGCATCCACAATCCTGCCGCAACGGGGCACGGCGGGATGGACTACCGTCTGCTGGAAGAGTTCATCAAGGCGGTCCTCACGGGAGGAGAGCCTCCCATCCCCCTGCGGGAAGGGCTTCGCATGACCCTGCCCGGGATCTATGCGGAAATGTCCGCCAAAAAGGGCGGAGAGGTCGTGGAAATCAAGTATCCGTGGGATAACGAATAGACGCCTCCCGGAACAAAAAAAACAACACGAAAGGGAGGAAAAATGTCTTTCGCACAGGTTCTCGAAGCGGTCCAGCCGGGAATGCTTCTCATCTGTCACGCTTCGTTCAAAAAATGCAAGGAGGAGGGTCTGACCCCGGAAGGAGTCATCACGGCACTTCAGGAAAAACTGGGACCGGAGGCACGCTTGTCATGCCCACATTCACCTACTGCTATCTCAATCATCCCCGCCACAGGGTCTATGACAGGAACAGCACGCCGGGCGTCCTCAACGGAATCCTTTCCGAAACCTTCCGCACCTTCCCCGGCACGGTCAGGAGCAACAATCCCACCTACTCGGTGGCGGTTTCCGGCAAGTACGCGGAACTTCTCACATCCGGCTCCGCCGACAATGCGGGTCTGGGTCACGGCTCCTCCTACGAAAACGCCTTCAAGAAGGGCGCCCACATCCTTCTGCTCAACGTGGGGAACAACCGGAATTCCATGCTCCACTATGCGGAGATCGCCTCGGGAGTCCCCTACAACGACATCCCCTTCCGGGAGTCCTGGGGCAGGAACGCCCTCACCGTGAACGGGGAAATGCATCTCATCCCGGAATATCCCGCCTGCAGCGAGGAGTTTTCCAAGTTCGACGGCGAGTTCGTCCGCATGGGGTTTGCCCAGGATCTGGGGGGAAGCATGCTCATCGACGCCACGGATATGGTGAGATACATCTGCGGCAGGATCGCCGTGGAAAAGGACGTGATGCTCTGTCACGACATCAAATGCGAACCCTGCCGCTTACGCAGGGAAAGACTCAAAAGCATGGGGTTGCTGTAAAATGATCGAAAATCTTTATGAGGAAATCGCCAAAAGGGTCCGCATAGAGCGGCTCCGGGAAAGAACGCTTGCCATCCACGCTCTGGAGGGGAACTGCTCCTATTCCAATTTCAAGGCGTCCACCGATTACGCAAAGAAGTGCATGGAGGAATCCGGCTTCGTGCAGGTGGAAAAGCGCGCCCTCAAGTCCGACGGAAAAAACACCTATTTCGACTGCATCATGCCCAACGCCTGGGATATGAAGGGAAGAGCTTATGTAAGGATTCTGGACGACTCCCTTTCCGAGAAGGAGCAGTATATAGCCGACAGCGATGTTGATCCATTCAACTCCGGCGTCTGGGGCTGCGGCACGCCGGAAGGGGGACTTTTCAGCGAGATCCTGGACGACAGGAACATCGCAAAGGAAGATCCGGAAGGCAAAACCATCGCGGGAAAAGTCATCCTCATGGACGGCTACTCCATAGCGCGGTACAAGTATCTGGTTCTCCACAAGGCGGGGGCGGTCATCATCTCCGACTCCAAGTGCGCCGATGACTACCCTCAATACTGCCGCTGGTCCAACGCCATCGCCTTCACCGGATGGTATCACACTGCGGAAGATCCCCGCATACCCGTCTTCAACATTTCCCCGGAAAAGGCCGCCTTCCTGCGGAAGAGACTTGCTCTGGGAAAAGTGAAATGCCAGGCGTACAGCGATGCAAAGATCTCCGACGGGGAGATCTATACGGTAAGCGGCCTCATTCCCGGCAAGGAGGAGGGCGAAATCACCTTCTTCGCCCACATGTACGAGCCCTTCATCCCCGACGACGCCGCAGGCGGCATGATCATCATGGAACTGTGTCAGGCCGTCAAGGAGGCCTCGGAGGCAGGCGTGATCCCCCCCTTGCAGAAATCGCTGCGGATCGTCCTTTCCATGGAACGGTACGGCTACTACGAATACTTCACGGACAAGGAGAGGGTGAAAAAGATCCTCACGGTGATGAGCTTCGACAGCGCGTGCCACTTTTCCGGCAAGGGCCAGCCCCGCCTCAAACTGCGGGAGTCCTCCATTCTCGCCCCCAGTTTCACGGACGTGATAGTGGAAGACCTTTTCCGCAGATACATGAAGGAGGACTACATCACCACGGAACGGAACACGCTTTCCGACGACACCTTCTGCTCCGACGGGGATATGAGGATCCCCTCCATGTGGGTGCACTCTTCCAATCCCCGCTGTCACCACAATGCCGGTCCCGGCTTCATGGATGCGGACTGGGATCTTGCGGAAAAGGTCGCCCAGATCATGGGAACCTTCGTGGGACTGCTTGCGGTGACCACGAAAGAGGAGGCAAGAACGCTTGCCGACCGCATCCGCACGGAGATCGTCAAAAATCTGGAGGAAAAGATCACCGGGACGCTGTACAAAATCCGCACGGGCGCCATTCTCCTTCCCGCGGGGGTGGAAAAGATCCGGTTCCATGCCGCGCTTGCCGCGCGGCAGTACCTCTCCTTCAACCGCTATTTCCCGGGTCTCGTCGGGGAAAGGGAAGCGGAGATCTTCACGGATCTGGGAGAAGTCGCGGCAAGGGCCCTCCCCCTGCCGGAAGGGGAGATCCCCCTCCACGGGCTGGAAAAGGAGGCGCAGAAACTTGTGGTGAAACGGCTTGTGCCGGGTACTCTCATGTCCCTTGCCAAAGTCCCCGCAGGAGAAAGACGCTCCTCCTCCGTGATCCCGGACCTGCTCTACATGCTCTTCGACGGAAAAAGATCTCTTCTGGAGGCCATGCATCTTTACGAGTTCGAAATGGAAAAGAGCTTCTCGGATGCGGATATTGCCCGCTTTACGGATTATCTGGAATTTCTGGAAAAATACGGATACGTAAGCCTTACGAAGAAAAACTGAAAAAGGAGTTGTTTCATGCGTTACTGGATCGCCAACGGTTCCGTGCATACCGCTCTCGCCCCGGAAGCGGTGAAGGTGGATATTCTTGTGGAAGACGGCAAAATCGCCGCTCTGGGCAAAGCCGACGGGACCGCCCCCGTCGTGGATGCGGCGGGCAAGGCGGTCTTTCCCGGCCTTGTGGAAGCCCACTGCCATCTGGGGCTGGACGGATACGCCGTCAAGTATGAGGGACACGACTACAACGAAAGAAACGACGCCGTCACCCCGGAACTCAACGCCTACGACGGATTCAACCCCTTCGACAAGACGCTGGAAAACGCCCGGAAGGGGGGAGTCACCTGCGTGGGGACCGGCCCCGGAAGCTCCAACGTGCTGGGAGGCGCCTTCATGGCGGTGAAGACGGCGGGCACAAGGGTGGACGATATGATCGTGAAAGCCAAAGTGGCCATCAAGTGCGCCTTCGGGGAAAACCCCAAGAACTGCTATCAGGCCAAATCCATCACCTCCCGCATGACCACCGCCGCCAAACTGCGGGAAGCCCTCTTCAAGGCGAAAGAGTACATGCGCAAGCTGGAGGCCGCGGGAGAGGACGAAAGCAAGAAGCCGGAATACAACATGCGCTGGGAGGCGCTTCTGCCCGTGCTCAGGAAAGAGATCCCGCTGAAGGCCCATGCCCATCAGGCCAACGATATCCTCACCGCCATCCGCATTGCCAGGGAGTTCGACGTGCTTCTCACGCTGGAGCACTGCACGGAAGGGCATCTCATTGCCGAGCACCTGAAAAAGGAAGGGTATCCCATTGCCGTGGGCCCCTCCCAGATGCACGCCACCAAGCCGGAACTGCGCAACAAAACCTTCGCCACGCCGGGGATCCTTGCCAAGGCTGGCTGTCAGGTCTCCATCATCACAGATTCCCCCGTGGTCCCGCAGGAGTATCTTTCCCTTGCCGCCGCCCTTGCGGTGAAAAACGGCATGGACCGCTTCGCCGCATTGCAGGCCATCACCGTCAACCCGGCAAAGCATCTGGGCATTGCGGACCGCGTGGGCAGCATCGAGCAGGGGAAGGATGCGGATATTCTCATCTGCGACGGCGACATCCTCGACCCCCTCACCAAGGTGGAAAAGGTCTTCATTTCCGGCGAACAGGTCGTGTAAGGATCTTTGTTTCCCGCAAATCCGTTTTCGTACAGAAAGGCGTAAGAAATGTGGATCCTGTTCCCCCTGCTGCTGGGGGTGAGTCTTGCCATGGATGCGCTGGGAGTCTCTCTGGCTCTGGGCGCGGCGGAACGAAACAGCTTCACCTGGAAAAAGATTCTTCTTGCCTCTTTTTCCTTCGGGTTTTTCCAGACGGCCATGCCCGTTGCCGGGTGGCTTCTGGGGGCGGCGCTGTGCGGAGATCACGTCATCACGCTGGGAAGGATCGTGGCCTTCCTTCTTCTGGCCTTTCTGGGCGGAAAAATGGTGTATGAGGGCGTGAAAAGAAAAGGAGAAGAGAAGGAGGAAAAGGAGGAGAAAAGATTTTCCTTTTCCCGCCTTCTCGTGCTTTCGCTGGCCACAAGCATAGACGCTCTCCTTGTGGGGGTAAGCTACGCCTGCATAGGGAGAGGCGGGATCCTGCGGGACAGCGTAATCATCGGGCTGGTGACCTTCCTCATCTGCTTCTGCGGCGGATTCCTGGGAAGGGCGGCAGGCAGGAAACTGGGGGGAAAAGGGGATATTTTCGGCGGAGTCATCCTGCTTCTTCTTGCCGTAAAGATCCTTCTGGAATGAGTGTGCTCTGCGGGACAACGGAGAAAGAAAGTTTTTATGCCCATGGAATTTTTCCGGAACATATTCCAGAGATTTGCGGGAGCCTTTTCCCGGGAGGAGATCTTCGGGAAGGGCGGATACGCCGAAATCTGGAAACTTTCCTGGCCGCTGATCCTCATGAACGCCAGCAATACGCTCATGCTTCTGGTCAACCGGATCATCCTTTCCAAACTCCAGCTGGAGGATATGACCGCTTCCGTGGCGGCGGGACAGCTTTTCTACTGTTCCCACTCCTTTTTCGTCATCACCACCTCCTTTACCGGAACGATAGCAGCCCAGCACTACGGGAACAGGAATACGCTGGAGTGCGTGCGCTCCGCATGGAACGGATTCTATTTCGGGAGCATGGTCTCGGTCCTTCTGGTGGTGCTTCTCCCGCTGTTCGGCTCCTGGATCTTCCGCTTCGGGAGTCTTTCCGACGCGGTGAAGGCAAGGGAGATCGCCTATTTTGCCGCCCTCACCCCCAGCGCGGCCTTTTCCTGCATGGAGGCTCCGTTCCTTTCCTACTTCACCGCCACGGGCAGAAGCAGGATCACGGCGGCGGCAAAGATCGGCACCTGCATCATTTCCGTGCCGCTGAACTACGCCATGATCTTCGGGAAATGCTTTTTCCCCGCTATGGGGATCACCGGGGCGGGGCTTGCCGTCTCCGCGGCGGGAGGGTTTTCCTTCCTTTTCGCCCTGAGCGCGTTTCTCCTTCAGGATCAGAAAAAATGGCCCTCCAGAAGCGCCTTCCGCTTCCGTTTCGACATCGTGAAAAAGCTGTTCCTTTTCGGCGCGCCGGGGGGATTGCAGACCAATCTGCGCAGTGCGGGATTCGCCTGCGTGCTTCTCTTCTTCGGCTGTCTGGGGGATGTTTCCATGACCGCCGCGG
This sequence comes from Lentisphaeria bacterium, assembly GCA_017613255.1. Lineage (GTDB taxonomy): Bacteria > Verrucomicrobiota > Lentisphaeria > Victivallales > UBA1829 > RGIG5327. The sequence goes on along the minus strand of JAGAEF010000055.1, from coordinate 36,956 downwards.
GCATGGCAATGACCATCAATCTGGTCGCCTTCGTTCCTTTGCTGGGGCTCATGGATTCCACTTCCGTGCTTACGGGCAAATACATCGGAGAACGGGAACTGGAGACGGCGGAAAAGATCAGCAAACGGTCCATTCGGCTTCTTTCCCTCTATTTCCTTTTCATTGCCGTGCTCTATTTTTCCGTTCCGGAACTTCTCATACGGGTTTTTTCCCCGAAAACGGGAACGGGAATACGGATCGAAGAGGTCCTGCCGCTGGTGAAGGTCATTCTTGCATTGCAGGTGTTCCAGAACTTTTACGACGGGAAGCGTTTTCTGACTTCCGGCGCGCTCCGGGGCGCGGGGGATACGGGCGTTCCGCTGCTTCTTGCCATCGTCTCCGTCTGGATGATCCAGGTCCCCATGACCTTTCTTCTGACAAAAGTCTTCCCCAGCCCCGTCTATATAGCCTGGGCGGGAGGGATCACCTTCTACGTGGTCTGCGACGCCCTCATCGTGGACTGGAGGAAACGCTCCGGCGCATGGAAAAAGATCAAGGTCGTGGAGCTGGGGAACGCTCCCCGGAAATGAGTTTTTCCGCTTCCGCAAGAGCCTCTTCCCGGCTGGAAAGCTTTCCTTCCAGCTGAAGAGTCTCCAGCTTTTTCAAAATCTTTCCCACTTCCGGCGAAGGGGAAAGCCCCATTTTCAGAAGGTCTTTTCCCGTGACGAAGGGCTGGGGAACGGGAGGGATTTTTCTCTCCTCCAGTTCCCGGATCCGGTCCAGCATCACCAGATAGTTTTCCATCAGATGATGACAGGAGATGCAGTCCAGCCGGTGCAGTTCCAGTTCCAGCGGGAAATCCGGATCCGCAAGAGCTCTTCTCCACTTGCTCTCCCGCATCTCCTTCAAGCGGGAAAACCGCATGTGGCCGGCTATGGCCTTCACCACGCTTTTCACGGTCTTGGAAGGGAGTTTCAGCCTCTGCAAAATCTCTTCGGCCATCTTCGAGCCGATCTCCTCATGGCCGAAAAAGCGCATCCTCCCGTCGATCACCCTGAAAGCGGCCTTTTTCCCCACGTCGTGAAGAAGAGCGCACCAGCCCAGACGGGCGTCCGGCCAGGCCATGTGTTCCAGAAGGAGCATGGTGTGTACGAATACATCCCCTTCCGGGTGGTATTCCGGAGGCTGTTCCACCCCGTGGAGCGCCTCCACTTCCGGGAGAATGACTTTCAGGATCCCCAGACGGGAAAGAAGACGAAAACCCTTGTGGGGATTCTTTCCGCACAGGATCTTTTCCAGCTCGTCCCGGATGCGTTCGGCGGAAAGGAAGCGGGTCTTTCCCGCAAGAGCGCGGATCGCGGACAGGGTCTCTTCCTCCATTTCCAGATCCAGCCGCACGGAAAAGCGCACAGCCCGGAGCATCCGCAAGTAATCTTCGGAAAATCTCGTATACGCATCCCCCACCGTCCGCAGGATGCCTTTTTTCAGGTCGTCCACCCCGCCCGTATAATCCAGGATCACGTTTTTTTCCGGATCGAAAAGAAGGGCGTTCACGGTAAAATCCCGCCGGGAGACATCCTCCTGCACGGTGCGGCTGTACCGGATGCTCTCGGGGCGGCGGCCGTCCTCATAATCCCGTTCCTCCCGGAAGGTGGCCACTTCGAATTCCATTCCCTCTTCCGCCACGACCATGACGCCGAAGGACGCCCCGACCCCGATGCAGCGGGGAAAGATCTCCTGCACCTCCTCCGGGGTCGCCGAAGTGGTGATATCGAAGTCCGAAGGGGTTTTGCCCATGACCATATCCCGCACGCATCCGCCCACCAGAAAGGCGTCGAAAGCGTGTTCCCGCAGTCTTTGCACCATGGAGCAGGCAACAAGAAAGGCCCGGTTGTCCTTCAGGGAAGCCGGATCGAAGGGGATCGTCAAAGGCGCGTTTTCGGGCATTTCGTCATCTTCCGCCGAAAATCGCCGTTCCGATGCGGACGAAAGTGGCGCCTTCCTCAATGGCGAAACGGAAGTCGCCGCTCATCCCCATGGAAAGTTCGGGGAGTTTTACATCCAACGCGGTTTCCAGTTTGTCCCGCATCTCCCGCAGTCCGGCAAAAGTGCCTCTCAGGACCTTTTCCGGCGCGCCGAAGGGCGCCATGGTCATAAGCCCCTGCAGACGGATATGGGGCATTTGTCCCGCCAGAGTTCCGCAGGCAAGCACTTCCTCGAAAGAGCGCAGACCGAACTTGGATTCCTCGCCGGAAATGTTCACTTCCAGAAGGATGTTCACGGTTTTGTCCAGAGCGGAAGCGGCCTTTTCGATATGCCGAATGAGTTTTTCCGACTCCACGGAATGGATCCAGGAAGCGTTTTCCACACCCTTGGTGCTTTTGTTGCTCTGCAGATGGCCGATGAGATGCCACTGGATGTCGGAAGGCAGTACGGGGACCTTTTCCTCCAGTTCCGCCACACGGTTCTCTCCGAAAAGCCTCTGCCCCACGTCGTAGGCTTCCTTGATGCAGGAGGCGGGGAAGGTCTTGGAAACGGCAAGGAGTTTCACCTGTCCTTTTCTTCCCGCCTTTTCCTCCGCGGAAGCGATCTCCTCAAGAACGCGCTTGAGATTCTCCTGAACGAAACTGCTCATTTTTCCGCCTCTTTCCCCAGCTTCCACACGCCCTTTTCCATGACGATTTTCCCGTCCAGTTCCAGCGTGGGGGCCTGAATGATGCAGTCGATATGCACGGGGACATCGTTTGTTCCGCCCATTCCGGCGTCGTTGCCGAAGGCGATATGGACGGTCCCTTTCACCTTTTCATCCTCCAGAACATTGCCGCTCAAGGCAAGGGAGGGATTCAGTCCTATTCCGAATTCCGCCACCTTCGTTGCCTTCGCCCCTGCGGCGGCAAGGGCCTTTTCCAGAGCCTTCCCTCTTGCGCCGTGGAAAGAGACTGCGGAATTGTTCCTGATCCGGATCTCTGCCGCGGGCATCCCCTTTTTCCACGGGGTCCCGGCTATGGAGCCGTCCACCACAAGAGAGCCGTTCATCTTTTCGGGAATGCCGAAGACCTCTCCTGCGGGAATGTTGCCCACGACGCCCTTTTTCGAGAAAAAGCCGTCATCGCTTTCGAAGGGATATTTCCCGGTTTCGAAGGTGAGGAGAGTCCCCTTTTCCGTGGTGAGGCGGCACTTGTGCTTTCCGGCAAACTTTTTCAGAAGTTTCTCCCCCGTGCGGCGCATCTGAAGGGGATCCTCGGGCACGCTTCTGGCAAAAAGATCCTCGGTGATCCCCGGAAGCGTCACTGCCCGCGTCCCGTTCCGCCGGGCTTGCGTCATGGCCCGGCAGTGGGTGAGGGAGTTGGTGGTGGCCGCAACGATGACGGGATATTTCCCCATCTCCAGGCAGGTCTCTTCATCGGGATCCGCTCCGCCCGCAGGAGTGATCTGGATCTCCTTTCCCGTAACGGAAATGCCCGCAAGCACGCCTGCCTGCCGGAAAGCTTCCCCCACGCCCAAAGTCCCCTTGTCGTAAAGGAGCAGGACTTTTTCCCCCTTTTTCACCGCAAGGGAGTCCTTCAAAACGGCAAGCGCCGCATGGATCATTTTTTCCTTCCGTGTCTCCTGCACCACGGGAAAAGCCTTTCCTTTGCCGCTTTTGCGGACCGTCTGCAGGGGCGGGGAAATGGTGATCTTGGAAAAGGGTTCCACATCCTCCGTGATCCAGGCGTTTCCTCCGATGACGGAAGAGTGCCCCACGGTGATGGGCCCCAGAATGGTGGCGCCCGCATAGATGGTCACATCGTCCTCGATGGTGGGGTGGCGTTTCTTCCCCTTGATGATCTTGCCGCTTTCATCCTTGGGGAAGGAGAGGGCTCCGATGGTCACGCCCTGATAGATCTTCACGTTGGACCCTATGCAGGCGGTCTCCCCGATGACCACCCCCGTGCCGTGGTCGATGAAGACGCTCTCCCCCAGCGTTGCGCCGGGATGAATGTCGATCCCCGTGATGCGGTGGGCGTATTCGCCCATCATGCGGGGGATGAGGGGAACGTTTTTCTCGTACAGGCAGTGGGCGATCCTCTGGATGGTGATGGCTTTCAGCCCGGGATAGCTCAGGACGATCTCCGCATTGCTCTTTGCCGCGGGATCCCCGTCATAAGCCGCCGCCACATCCTTCTTGAGGGTGTTGCGGATCTCGGGCAGGCGGGAAAGAAGGTATCTGGCCGCCTCGTCCGCCGTCTGGCCGCATCCGCAGGCGCATGTATCCCCCTCCGCCAGTTTGCAGGAATACTGCAGGGAGCGGAAGATCAGGTCCCGCAGTCCGGAATAGCTCCGGGAAAGGATCTCTCCCACGCTGTACCGCAGATTGGAGGCGGAATAGTGGGCCTTTTCCTGAAATCCGGGATAGACCAGTTCCAGAAGATCCCGCAGAATATCCAGGATCTCCGACTCCCGGGGCAGATTGTTCCCGTCGGTCTGGTTGATGGCGTCCCCGTCGGCGTACGTGGCGTGAAGGGAAGCTACCAGCTGGTCGATGAAGACTTGTTCCGCAAGGGGATTCGAGCGATAAGACGAGCAATCCATTTTTTCCTCCCTTACTCCACGTTCTGGACCTGTTCCCGGATCTTTTCCGCTTCCGCCTTCATCTGCACGATGACCGGAGAAATGGTAACGGTGCCGGTTTTGTTGCCCAGAGTATTGATCTCCCGGAAGATCTCCTGCGTGAGAAAATCCATGTTCCGCCCCAGAGATTCCTTCTCTTCCGCCAGAAAGGCGCGGAAATGGGCGAAATGGCTTTTCAGACGGGTGATCTCCTCGTTCACATCCAGTTTGTCCGCAAAAATCACAACTTCCCGCAGGACCCGTTCGTCGTTCACGTCCACAGGGAGACCCGCTTCGGCAAGTTTCTTGAGAAGCCGCTCCCTGGCCAGTCCGGGAAGCAAAGAAGCCTCCGGCTCCACCTGGGAAAGCATCTTTTCCAGATTGTCGATCCTTCCGGCAAGGTCTTTTCGGAGGGCGTTCCCCTCCGTAGTACGCATGGAGAGAAGAGCATCCACAGCCCTGGTGCAGGCGCAAAGCAGCGCTTCGGGACACTCGGAATCGGACAAAACGTTTCCGGCCTGTTCCACGATCCCCGGCACGCAAAGGATGTTCTGCAGGGCGCTTTCCGGCAGGGAAAGTCTTTCCAGCTCCTTTTTCAGGGCAAGGACGTTCTTTTCATTGATCGAAAGTTCCGGCACCAGAAGCGTTCCGGAGGAGGAGAGAAGCTCCGCCCGCAGGATCAGGGCCCCCCTGCTTACCTTTTCCGCCACGCACTTGCGCAGGGCGTTTTCCCATGCAAGCATCTCCCTGGGCAGGGAAAGCTTGAGTTCGAACTGCTTCCGGTTCACCGAGGAGATCTCCACCCGGAAAAGACCTGTCCCGTTTGCGGAAGGACATTCCCCCCTTCCGAATCCCGTCATGCTCCTCATTTTTTCTCCTCCGCCTTTCCGGAAGAAGCAGCTCTGCCGGAAAGATCCACCACATAGCGCGACAGCTTGGATTTTTCCAGCACATGCACGCAGAGGATCTTCCAGCCGGTAAGAAGCATGATCTCCTTTTCCTGTCCTTTTTCCTTGTTTTCCTTAGCCGCCTCGAGGGCCTTTTCATCGGGGATTTCCGCCCCCATTCCGGTAAAGACGATCACCTTGGAAGGATCATCGCAGTCCCAGACGAGAGAGAGCTGGAAACGTTCTTTCTTCCCCCCCTCCTTTTCCACGCGGTAAGCCTCCCATGCGCCCTCCGTGCCCCGGATCCTTTTCGCCTCCAGATAGGCCAGATCGAAGGAAGTGCAGTATACTTTCGCCTCGGAGAAACGGATCCGGGTGCGTTCCTCTTCGGAAATGTAGAGCATGTTGTCGGCGGTGAAACTCACCACCGTGTCCCGGGCCGCTTCGTAGGGGCCGTCCACCTTGGCGAGCTTCCGGTACACCATCCGCAGGGGCTCCCAGTGACGCATGGCGCGGTCACCCGTGCCGTAGACGGCCACCTCTCCGCCCAGAGAGGGGATCTCCCACACGAAGGTAAAGGCCATGGAATCCAGATGTTTCGTATTGTGGGGCTTTACGTTCTCGTTCCGGGGGATGTGATCGTATTCGGTAAGCTTGATGGGCGCAAACACGAAAAGCTCCTCCTCCTGCACCTTGGGAAGAGTGTACCGGATCACGTTCCTCTGGTATTCGGAAAGATCCTTCGCCCTTTCCAGAGCAAAAGCCCTCGCCTTTTCCACGGCGTCGTCGGTACGGTCAGTCGTGGCGCAGGAAGCAAGGAACAGCCCCGGCAGAAGCGCCGCTGTGAGAAGACAGGAGATCTTCCGGAGGGAAGAAGCGAAACTTTTCTTTTTGTTCATGACAGCATCCGTAAGTTTTTGGGTTTTTCCCGCTTTATTATAATATAGCCCGCCGGGAACGGAAAATCAATGCGGAATGGCCGATTCGGCTCCGAAAGAGCGTTTTTTACGGTTTTCCGGGAGAAGGAGAAGGCAAGGTCCTTTCCGCAAATTCCTTCACGAGCGCCTTGAAGGAATCCCCCCGCTGCGCATAGTTTTCGAACATATCCATGCTTGCCGTCGCCGGGGAGAGAAGCACGATATCCCCTTCCGAAGCGGAAGAACAGGCCTTTTCCACCGCCAGAGGGAAATTTCTGCCGCAGTTTTCCATTTCCACTTTTCCCGCAAGGAAAGAACCGATGTTTTCCGCACAGCTTCCCGTAAGAATGACCTTTTTCACGTAAACGAGACTTTTTTCCAGTTCGGAAAAGTCCATTGCCTTGTCCAGCCCGCCCAGAAGAAGGATCAGGTTTTTCCTGCCCCCGCTCTCCTCCGCGAAACGGGCCACGGCGGCATTCACCGCGTGGGGATTGGTGGCCTTGGAGTCGTCCACATACTTGACTCCCCCTTTTTCCAGAAAGACCTCCATGCGGTGGGGAGAAGGGGAAAATTCCTTCAATGCGGTCCGGACGGCGGGCAGAAACAGTGCCTCCTCCCCCAGCGCGCCCCGCAGGAGGGCAAGGGAAGCGCACACATTTTCCATATTGTGGACGCCTTTGAGTTTCGCCTCCCGGAAGTCGAAAAACTCCTTCCCCCGGTAAAAGATCTTCTTTTGTTCTCCGTCGGCGAAAAAGTCGGCGGAAGGATCGGAAGAGGAGAAAAGGGTCGCTTCTTCCCCCGGAAGAAATTTATGCAGGAAGGGCAAAACGTTCCCGTTGACGATCCTTTCCTCCCGTCTGCGGGGAGCTTTCAGAAGGGAAAACTTGATTTTGGCGTACTCTTCCAGAGAGCCGTGCCGGTCGATATGGTCGCTTCCGATGTTCAGGAGCGCACCGGGACAGGCAGGGAAGGTTTTCATGGTCTCCAGCTGGAAACTGCTTACTTCGATCATGAGGAAGTCGCATTTGCCTTCCAGCGCGGAAACCACACAGTTGCTCAAAGAATCCCCCACATTGCCCGCGGGAAGAGACCTCCTGCCCGCGGCGCAGAAAAGGGCGGAGGAGAGTTCCGTAACGGTGGTTTTCCCGTTGGTCCCCGTGACGGCGGCAAAGGGACAGGGGATGTGACGGAGGGCAAAAGAAAGCTCGCTCATCTTTTCCGCCTTTTCCGGCAGTGCGTTATAGAGAGCGCTCTCCCTGCGGATCCCCGGGCTCAGCACGATGATATCGCAATCCGGGAGAAAAGTCCCTTTCTTCCAGCCCAGCAGGAGTTCCGCCCCCATCGCGGAAAACCGTTTTCCCTTTTCCCGGAGAGAAGCATTGTCCTTTTCGTCCACGATGACCACGCTTCTGCCCAGTTTCAGCGCCAGAAGCGCGGCCCCTTCCCCGCTGACGCCCAGTCCGCAAACGAGAATCCGTTCTTTCATGGTTTATCCGCAGCTCCCGTTGAAAAAGTTCGTTTCCTATTTTCCTGCAAAGGCGATGAAGGGGAGGAGCTCCTCTTCCTTCCTGCCTCTGCGGAGCGCATAATCCTTCTTCTGGTCGTCCCCGATCTCCCCCACGGCCATATAGCGGGCGTCCGGATGGGCGAAATAGAACCCGCAGACGGAGGATTCCGGATCCATCATGAAGGAGGAGGTCAAATGGAGCCCGATGCGTCTTTGCGCATCCAGAATATGGAAGATCTCCTCCTTGAGGGTATGATCCGGACAGGCGGGATAGCCCGGAGCGGGCCGGATCCCCTCATAGGCGTTCCCCCAGCCCCAGAGTTTTTCCCGCACTTTCCTGTGCAGGAATTCCGCGAAGGCTTCCGCAAGAAGATTGGCAAGGAAAGAGGCAAGAAGGGAAGAATAGGAGTCTCCCTTCTCTTCCAGACGCTTGCGCAATTCCTCCAGTCCGAACCCGCAGGAGAGGGCGAAAACGCCGATATGGTCCTGCCCGTTTTCCGGGCCCAGCCCTTCCGGCGCGATGTAGTCGGCAAGGCAATAAGAATTTTTCTGATTCCTCAGCATGGGAAGACAAATCTTTTCCCCCTCCGGCAACGTCACGAAAATATCGTCCTCCCGGGAATAAGCGGGCAGGATCGCGGCCGCGGCCCGGCAGGAAAGGCTTTTTTCCAGTTCCGGAAGAAGATTTTTCGCGTCGGAAAGAAGATCCTTTTCCGCTTCTCCGCCCTTCGTCTTCCACAGGGAGGAAAGTTCCTCCCATTTCACGAAGGGAACGAGCGCGCTTACGGCGGGAGAAAATTCGAAGATTCCGGACACATTGGGCGCGGGGCTTTTTGCGTAATCGGGGAGGACTTTCCTGCTTCTTGCCTCGGCAAGAGACGGGAAAGAAGGCGCGCTTTCCGTCTTTTCCCCGTGGGCGGCGCGGATGGAAGCATACTCTTCACGCAGTTCCTTTACGAATTGATCCTTTGCCTCCCCGCTCCCGTTGATGAGCAGTCCGGCAAAAACGGCGTCCTGAGAAGCATCCTGCACATGGGCCACCACGCCGGAATAGAGGGGCGCGATCTTGAGAGCGGTATGCACCTTGCTGGTGGCCGCTCCCGCCACAAGAAGAGGAATGGTCATGCCGCGCTTTTCCATCTCCTTTGCCACCAGACACATTTCGTTGAGGGAGGGGAAAATGAGGCCGGAAAGAATGATCATGTCCGCCTTCTCCTTTTCCGCCGCATCCACGATTTTTCCGCAGGGGCACATGACTCCCAGATCGATAACGGTGTAATTATTGCACTGGAGCACCAGTCCGGCGATGTTTTTCCCGATGTCGTGCACATCCCCGTTGACCGTGGCAATGACGATCTTCCCCGCGCTTACCGTGTTCCCCGCGCTCTTTTTCGCTTCGATGGCGGGCATGAGGACGCTTACGGCCTTTTTCATCACCCGGGCGCTTTTGATGACCTGAGGGAGGAACATCCTGCCCTCCCCGAAAAGGACGCCGATCTTCTTCATGCCCTCCATGAGGGGGCCTTCGATGATCTCCACCGGGTCGGAATACTTTTCCAGAGCTTCCTTCATATCGCTTTCCACGAACTGGTCCTGCCCTTTGGCGAGAAAATCCGCGATGCGTTCTTCCAAGGGAAGTTTCCCCCGCTCCTCCTTCCCTTTCGATGCGGGAGAAGCGCCTTTTGCGGAGGGCTCCCTGCGGAACTTTTCCCCGATCTCGATCAATTTTTCCGGGGCGTCCGGGGCAAGATTGAGCACGACGGCCTCCGCCGCCTCCCGCAGTTCCTCCGGGAGTTTTTCATAAGGAACAAGTCCGGCGGGATTCACGATGCCCATATTGAGGCCGTTTTTCACGGCATGATGGAGAAAGACGCTGTGGATGGCCTCCCGCACCGCATTGTTCCCCCGGAAGGCGAAGGAGACGTTGCTGATGCCGCCGCTGATGTTGGCCAGCGGCATTCCCTCATGGATCTGCCGGACCGCTTCGAAGAAATCTTTCGCATAGTCCGCGTGTTCCGCAAGCCCCGTGCCGATGGCGAAGACGTTGGGGTCGAATATGATGTCCTCTCCGGGGAAACAGAGTTTTTCCGTAAGGAGAGAGTACGCCCTGCGGCAGACTTCCACCCGCCGGGCAACCGTATCCGCCTGCCCCTTTTCGTCGCAGGCCAGCACCAGAAGCGCCGCGCCGTAAGAGCGGACAAGGGAAGCCTTCTTCAGAAAGGCCTCCTCCCCCTCCTTCAGGGAAAGGGAGTTGACCACGCACTTCCCCTGCACGCATTTGAGGCCCGCTTCGATGACCTCCCAGCGGGAGGAGTCGATCATGAAGGGGACTTTGGCGATATCCGGTTCGGAAACGGCGAGACGGAGAAAGTTCGTCATCTCCTTTTCCGCATCCAGAAGGGAGTCGTCCATATTCACGTCGATGATCTTCGCCCCTTTGGCGATCTGGGTCCGGACGATCTGGAGCGCTTCGTCGTATTTTTTCTCCCGGATGAGGTTGAGGAACTTTTTGCTTCCCGCCACGTTGGCCCGCTCCCCGATGTCGGTAAAGGAACCCGTTTTCGGCAGTTCCAGCACATCCAGTCCGGAAAGACGGAGGTATTTTTTCACCGGAGGCGCCTTCCGGGGAGGCATCCCCTTGACCGCCTCGGCGATGGCTTCGATATGGGCGGGGGACGTGCCGCAGCAGCCGCCTACGATGTTTACGATCCCCTCCTCGGCGAAGGAGCGGAGGATCTCCGCCATTTTCTCCGGAGTCTGGGAGTAATTGCCCTCCGCGTCGGGAAGTCCCGCATTGGGGTAGGCGCTGGTGAAAACGGTCGTCCTTTCGGAAAGCTCCCGGATATGGGGCTGCATTTCCGCGGCACCCAGCGCACAGTTGAAACCGATGGAAAAGAGGCCGCCTGTGTGGGCAAGACTCTGGAGGAAAGCCTGCGGGCACTGTCCGGCAAGCATTCTCCCGGAAGCATCCGAAACCGTCCCGGAAAGCATCACGGGCACGGAAACGCCCCTGGCCTTTGCCGCCTGGGAGACCCCCATGACCGCCGCCTTGGCGTTGAGGGTGTCGAAGACTGTTTCGATGAGGATGAGATCCGCGCCGCCGTCCAGAAGCCCCAGAGAGGCAAAGTAGTAGGCTTCCCGCAGTTCGTCGAAGGTGATATTCCTTGCTGCGGGATCGTCGGGATCCGGAGAGAGGGAAGCCGTCCTTCCCGTGGGGCCCATGCTGCCCGCCACGAACCGGGGTCTCCCGTCCTTTGCGGCGAACTTGTTGGCGCAGGCGCGGGCCACCTGGGCGCCGGCCTTGTTGATGTCGTAGGCGAAACGGGCAAGTCCAAATTCCTCAAGAGCCACGGCGTTGGCGTTGAAGGTATTCGTTTCGATGATGTCCGCCCCCGCCGCAAGATAGGCGTCATGGATGGCTTCCGGCGCGGAAGGCTTGGTGAGATTGAGAATATCCTTGACGGAGAAAAGGTCCTTTTTCGCGTCGGCGAAAGGCCCCTTGCGGAAATCCTTTTCGGAAAGCTCCTGGGTGCGGAACATGGTCCCCATGGCACCGTCCAGAATGAGAATGCGCTTCGCGGCCTCCTGATACAGGAGTTCCGTCTGGGGAAGTTCTTTCATGCCGACTGCCTTTCTGCTGACGCTCTACTTCTTGAGGAAAAACCTTGCGAACATGCCCGCGGGGAGGCTTTTCACGCTCTTTGCCTTCCCGTCCAGTCCGGTTTCGGGGACCGTCATTTCGCCGAATTCGATACAGGATTCCGCCTCGGGAAACTCCGCGGCAAGGATCCTTCCCAGAGAGACGGGGGAAAAGCCCTGGGAGTGGCAGGAAAGCACCAGAAAGCAGGAGTGCTCCATATCCAGGATCTTCCGGCAGGAACGGAGAATGCCGGAAATACTCGTTTCGATCTTCCACACCTGCCCCCGGGAGCCCCGGCCGAAGGAGGGGGGATCCAGAACGATCCCGCTGTAAAAGGCGTTCCTTCTCTCCTCCCGGGCCACGAATTTCAGCGCGTCATCGCAGATCCAGCGGATCCTGTCCTTGAGAGTGGGCTCGAAACTCTGATTTTTCTTCGCCCACTGGATGATCCCGGCGGAGGAGTCCAGATGCACCACTTCCGCCCCCGCCTGGGCCATGGCGATGGTCGCGCCGCCGGAGTAGGCGAAAAGATTGAGCGTTTCGGGACGGCCCCCTATCTCCCGCACGCAGGAACGCATGAACTCCCAGTTGGGCGCCTGTTCCGCAAAAAAGCCCACATGGCCGAAATTGGTGGGCTTGACGGCAAGAAGCACGCCGCCCCACGATGCCGTCCACTCCTCCGGACCCGGCTGAGGGGTCTTCCATGTCCAGATCCCGCCGCCGGTGCCGGGCTCCCTGCGGAACTCCGCATCCGCTTTCTCCCATTCGGCGGGGGCCAGCGAAGGACTCCAGAAGGCGTTGAGCGCGGGCCGGATCAGACGCAGCGACCCCACCATTTCCAGTTTTCTGCCGTTTCCCGAATCCAGAAGGCGGTACTCTCCGCTGAACTTCCTGCCGCAGGAACGGGGCTTTTCCCCCTTTTCCCGGGACGGAGAGAAAGAATGATCGTTCTTTTTGCTCATTTCCCCTCCCCGGACTTGTCCTCCCCTTCTCCGGTGGAGGCGGAATAGACGCAGTTGCCCGCAACGTAAGTAGAGAAAACCGTATCGTCCTGCGTACGGAAAAAGACCATGTCCGCGTATTTGCCCGGACTCAATTCCCCCCGGGAGACGAGTCCGATGTTTTCGGCGGGATTGGAGGTGAAACAGCCCGCCGCGTCCGTCTCCTTGAGGGCGTGATGATTCTTGAGGTTCCGCCAGCCGCTGTCCAGCGCGGGGAAGTCCAGATGGTCGGGATCCTTGCAGTAGGTGTCGCTGATGGCCACCACGTTTTTCCGGGGCTTCACCCGCATGGTGAGATCGATGGCCCTGCGGGAGAGCACGGAGCCGTCGGCAATGATCTCCACGGTGACCCGGTCGTCGGTGAGAAGGGTGTCGGTGATGTTGGACTGCCGGTAGTTGAAGGCGGGAATGGCGTTGTACATGTCCGTGGCCCGCCGCGCCCCCTGCTCCACGGCCAGAAGGGTCTGGCGTTCATCGGCAAGGGAGTGGCCTATGGAGGGGATGATCCCGTTTTCCAGAAGGTATTCGATGAGAAGGCCGGAATTTTTCAGCTCGGGGGCGAAGGAAAGAAGCTTGATCCTGCCGCCGCCGGCTTCCACAAGCTCCTTGAGATACCCCATGTCGATCTCCGAAACGAATTCGGCGGGGTGCGTGGAAAGGATCGCCGGATTGATGAACGGTCCGTCCAGATGGATCCCCAGAGGGATGGCCCCGCCGAAATCCTTGCGGATCATTTCCGCAAGGTGCGCCGTATTGCGGATGAGTTTTTCCTTCGCCACCGTGCGCAGCGTGGGAACGAACGCGCTCACCCCGTGGGCGGCAAGATACCGGCACAACGCCCCCATGCGTTTGACTTCCACGTCCCCCATGAGAGGGGTCGCGGAGGTAGTCTCTCCGAAAAGATAATCCACGTGCACATGGCTGTCGATGAAGCCGGGCATGGCATACACGTTCTCCTGCTTCACGATCTGAAGGCCCTCGTCGGAAAAGGAAAAAGCGGAGGCGCCGCCTATGGCGATGATCCTGTCGTTTTCGCAAAGGATCCCCGCATCCTCCGTCTTCACGTTCGGGGTGAGGCAATAATCCACCAGAAAAAGGATCCTGTTTTTCGCCATGAGACCTCCCTTGGGTACATTGTTTCTCCCTAATAATATGGCGCAAAATCCCGCTTTTTCAATGGGAGAAATCCTTTTTTTCTTCTTTTTGCCCCTCCGGAACTCCGGGAGAAGGATCCAAAGGCGTTTTTCCGCAGCCGTGCATCGCCTTTTTCAGGGCTTTTCCCCCTTCGCACTCCTCCTCCCAGCCGGGAAAATTCCAATGCAGGGGAAAGTTCCGGCACTGGGCGGGCTTTACCTCCTGCAGAAGGCAGCTTCGTTCCTTTTTGTCGTAATAAACGCATGCGCCCTCCTGTGTCTCCCTGAGGGAAAGACTTTTCCGGTCGGGGGCAAGCACGGTGTGATCGCGCAGGAACTCTTCAAGCGGGATATGGAGAAATCCGGCAATGGCAAGGATCTCCTGTTGCGTCACCCGGACAGGCCCTTCCCACTGACAGCATCTGCCGCAGCGGAGGCAGCGAAATTCCGAGAGAAGAGCTTCCGTCATCTTTGCCGTTCAAAATCCCAGATTGGGCTGAAGGATGCCCCAGTTCTCGTCATCGTCCCCGCCGTCCTTGCCTTTGTTCTCTTCCTTTGCGGGAGAAGCGGGAGGAGTCCTTTTCCCCTCCCCGGACTTCTTCGTTCCGGCGGGAACAGGCGCTTCCGGACTCTTTTTCCCCTCCCCGGGGGCGCTTTCCTGCGCGGCGGGGGGCGGATCGGGCCGAAGCTCCTCTTCCGGCAGAAGGGAGGGTTCGGGATCCTCCTCGGTGCCGTCAAGGTATTTCACGAAGGTGATCTTCAGGAGTTTCCGGGAGAAGATCAAGGCTCCGCCGGCCCTGGGGGACCGGAGAGGAAGGGAACTCAAAGAAAGCTCCTGAATCTGTTTCGCCTTTACCGGGGTATCGATCCTGCACTCGTAGAGGGCGTTGGGGCGGGGCGTGATGAGCTCCAGCCGGCACCCCTCCGGGCAGATGCGGTACTCCTTCTCCTTGATGAATTTGTCTATGACGCACTTTTTCCCGTACACCTTCCCGGTGCGGGGATCGGAATAGACGATGCCGAACACGGTGCTCTTGTCGTACTTGCGGAACTCGTACAGCCGGTCGATGAAGATCTTGTCGGGGATATCGATGATCTTGTAGTCGCCCTTTCTGGTGACGCAGAGCAAATGGTCGAACTCGTTGCAGAGAATGACATCGTCGCTCTTCACATGGGTCCCGATATAACAGTTGCCCTTGTCCCAGCCTACCCGGATGTTGTTCAAAGCGGCGGCCGCCTTGTTGATCTTGCTGAACCCTTCCAGACACACTTGCGTGCGCCGGGGATAGAGGGGGCCGTACTTTTCGATGAGTTTTTTGAGATACCCTATGGCGTACTTCCGGATGTTCTTCAAGTTCTTTTCCGCAGTGCCGAGTTCCTTGCGCAGATCGGCGATCTCCTGCCGGTTCCGGTCGATCTCGAAGGCGGCGATCCTGCGGATGGGGATCTCCACAAGACGCTCGATCTCCGCGTCGGGAATGACGCCCTCCGCCAGCTGTTCCAGACGCAGGATCTCCTCCCTGGAACGCTCCCGCACGTTGGGTCCGTTGAGAATAAGTTCATGCAGATGCTTCATCAGGGGAAGCCACTCCTCCCGGAATTTTTCCAGAGAAGTGCGCACGGTGGAAAACATAGACTCTTTGGACTTGCTCTTTTCGATCTGCTTATAGATCTTCTCCTCGATGAAGATCTGCGCCAGCGTGCGGGCAAGGATCCTTTCCAGAGCCCGGGCGGCGACCACCTGCAGTTCCCAGGAAAGGAACTGGAGGAGTTTTTCCGTATTCCTGCGCAGGATATCGCTCACCGACATCTTTTCGGGCCGGTTGTCGATGATGACCATGGGCTGGCAGGTGACGCTCATCTGGCAGTCCGTATAGGTGAAGAGGGCGTTCATGGCCTTGCCGGGATCGTACCCCCGGATGGGCTGCAGCTGGATGTTCACGTCCTTGGCCGTGAAGTCCTCCACGTGGGCGATCTTGATCTTGTTCTTTTCCACGGCGGCCACGATGCTGTCGGTGAGTTTCCCCGAATCCGTGGAAGCGGGGATCTCCCGGATGACCAGATTTCTTCCTTCGATCTCGATCTTTGCCCGGATGAGCACCTTGCCCAGGCCGTCCTGATAGTCGGAAACGTCGATGATGCCGCCCTGGATGAAGTCGGGATAGAGATGGAATTCCCGCTTTTCCAGAATGGCGATCTCCGCTTCCAGAAGTTCCGTAAAGTTGTGGGGCAGGATCTTGGTCCGGGTCCCCACGGCAACCCCGTCGGCCCCCATCATGAGAAGAGTGGGCACCTTTACGGGCAGGATGACGGGTTCCTGATTTCTTCCGTCGTAAGAGTCCACCAGCGGCGTGACGTCGTCGTTGAACAGGACCTCCCGCCCCATTTCCCCCATGCGGCACTCGATATACCTGCCCGCGGCGGCGGGAGTACCCATGACCACGCTTCCGAAGGAGCCCTGCTTGTCCAGAAAATACTCCTTGTTGGCCAGATTCACCAGCGCCTCGTAAATGGAGGCGTCCCCGTGGGGATGGTATTTCATGGTGTCGCCCACGACCCCCTGCACCTTGTGGAAGGAGCCGTTGTCGATCTGATGCAGTGTCCAGAGGATCCGCCGCTGGACGGGTTTGAGCCCGTCGTCCACATCCGGGATGGCCCGGTCCTTGATGACGTAGGAGGCGTACTCGATGAAGTTGGTATCCATCATCTTCCGGAGCCGCTCGTTGGCGGGGACCTCCGCCTTGGAGGAGGCGGGATCCTCCTCTTCGTCGTCCGGATCCGGTCCTTCCCCGTTTGCGGAAACGTCCTGCGGAACGGGAGAAGAGTTGTTTGCCTCCTCTTCCCGCATATTTTCTTCTTCGGCAGTCTCCGTCTCCTGCAAAGTGGAGGTCTGCTCCGTTTCTTCCCTGATCTCCTTCTTCTTCCGGGGAACTTTTTTCTCCGGAACGGAAGAGGAAGCCTTTTTCGATTTTCCAGCCATAAATCCCCCTTACACCAGATGGTCCTGGATATGGGTCCAGCGTTCTTCGTTGTTGTCGCCCATATAGAATTTGAGCATCTCCCGGACGCCGTTGGCGTTGTCCAGAGTCACCTGCTCCAGCCGGATGTCCTGCCCGATGAACTGTTTGAATTCCTCCGGGGAGATCTCCCCCAGCCCCTTGAACCGTGTGATCTCGGCGCCCTTCCCCAGCTTTTTCGCCGTCTCGTCCCGCTCCTCTTCGCTGTAGCAGTAGAAATTCTCCTTGGAGTTGCTTTTCTTGCGCACGCGGAAGAGAGGGGTTTCGAAAATATACACATGCCCGGAAATGACCAGAGACTCGAAATACTGGAGGAAGAAGGTGAGCAGAAGGTTGCGGATATGCAGTCCGTCCACATCCGCATCCGTGGCGATGACGATCTTGGCATACCGGAGTTTTTCCACATCGTCCTCGATGTCCAGAGTACGCATGATGTAGTAAAGTTCCTGATTGTCGTAAATGGCCTTCAGGTCCTTGCCGAAGCAGTTGTAGGGCTTGCCCCGGAGAGCGTACACCGCCTGATAATCCGGATTCCTGCTGGCCACAAGAGAAGAGCCCGCCGAATCCCCTTCGGTGAGGAAGATCATGCTCTCCTCCCCCAGCGCGTGCCGGTCGCCGAAATGGTAGCGGCAGTCCTTAAGCTTGCTGTTCCGGAGACTCAGCTTCTTGGACACGTCCTTCGTCTTGGTCTTGACCTTCTGGATCTCCTTGCGCACCTGTTCGTTGCGCTCGATCTTGGCAAGGAGGGCATCGGAACTTGCGGGATTTTTCAGCAGCCAGTCGATGACCGCCTGCTTGACCTCCTGCTCCACCCAGCCCTTCACGTCCGTGCTGGAAAGCTTGTTCTTGGTCTGGGATTCGAAGGAGGGATTCTCCATCTTGATGGCGATGGCCCCCAGAATGCCGTCCCGCAGGTCCTGCGGCTCGAAACTGCGGTTGTAATGCTCGCCCAGCGCCCGGGAAAGTCCCCCTTTGAAGGCGGAAAGATGGGTCCCGCCGTCGGTGGTGTACTGCCCGTTGACGAAAGAGTAGTATTTTTCCCCGGTATCGGCGGTATGGGTGAAGGAAAACTCCATGGTCCTGCTTTTGTAGTGCATGACCGGATACAGGGCCTTTTCCTCGTCCACATCCCGTTTCACCAGTTCGATGAGCCCGTTCTTGGAGTAGAACCGCACCCCGTTCATATAGAGGGAAAGCCCGCTGTTGAGGTAGGCGTACATCCACAGCCGCCGCTCCACATAGTCCATGCGGATATTGTATCTGGGGAAGATCCCGGGGCTGGAATCGGGAACGAATTCGATCTTCGTGCCGTTGCGTTCTTCCGTACTGCCCTGCTCCTCCTTTTCCAGGATCCCGTGGCGGAACGTGACCCGCCCGAATTTCCCGTCCCGGTAGGAGGTGGCAATGAAGAGTTCGGAAAGGGCGTTCACCACCTTCGTGCCCACGCCGTTCATCCCCACGGAAAAGAAGTATCCCCCCTGGTCGAACTTTCCCCCCGTGTTCATATCCGCCACGCAGTCCTTGAGTTTCCCCAGCGGGATCCCCCGCCCAAAGTCCCGTATGGTGAACACGTTTTCGTTGATGGTGATATCCACGCGCCTGCCGAAACCGGCGATGAACTCGTCCACGGAGTTGTCCACGACCTCTTTGAACATCATGTAGATCCCGTCGTCCGGGTGGGAGCCGTCCCCCATGCGTCCTATGTACATGCCGGGACGCTTGCGGACGTGGTCCGGGTACTTCAAGTGCTGGATGGCGTTTTCGTCGTACATCCTTTTCGGAGAAAGCAGGCTGTCGTCCTGCGTATTTTCCGGTCCTTCGCCGGCTTCCGGCGTCATATTTTCTTTTTCCTTATCCATTTTCAAGTCACTCTCGCGGTTCGTCGATATGTAAGAAGCATTGAAGCGGCAACTGTGCGTCAATCCCGGTAATATACACCCTTTCCCTCTTTCTTGCAAGCGTTTTTAGGAGAGTTTTCCGCAGGAAAAAATCAGGAAAGAAGCGCGGCGTAGGCCTGCCCGATGCAGACGGAGGAGTCGTCGGGGGAGGTCTGGACGTGCTGCCGGACGGTAAAACCGTAACGGCAGAGCTCTTCCATGCAGAGGCCCGAAAGCGCGCCGTCCTTGAAAACCTCCCCGGAAAGGACCACATTCTTCTCCTGCGTGAAGGATGCCGCATAGCGGATCATGGAAACGCAGGCCTCCCCCAGTGCAAGATAAAACGCTTTGGCGTACAGGCTCTTTTCCCCTTCCGCAAGGGGGGGAAGACTGGAAAGATTGCGGATCGTTTCCTCCCAGTGAATGAAACAGCACCCGTCGCTTTCCTCCAAAGTGAACACGAAAAGCTCCCGGATCTCCTCCGGGACATCCTCACGGCGGATCTTCCCCTCCCCCGCCAGTTCCTCCAGGATCTCGCGGCATTTTCCGGGACGGTGGGCATAGTCGGGGGCAAGACCCAGAGCGGCCGTCACGGATTCGAAAAGATCCTCCGCGGAGTGGGTGACGTTTTCTTCGGAAGCGGAGGAAGCAAACCCGCTCTTCCACGTTTCCGCCTCCGCCCGTCCCACTTCGAGCTTCTCCAGAAGCGCGTCGGGGATTTCCCATCCGAAAGAAAAAAACCAGTCCAGAAGCACCCGGGAGGGCCGACTCCCCTTCCGTTTCCGGCAATGGACAGTGTGTCCGGCAAAAGAGGCGTACCGGGCAAAGGAGTCCCCCCTTGCTTCGAAGCACTCCGCCCCCCACAGCGAGCCGTCGGGGGCGCCCCTGCCGGAAGTGAACACCAGAGCAAGGGCGTTTTCCAGCCCGTGTTCCGCCATGCAGGCAAGGGCAAGGGCATGATGCGTCTGCACGGTGATGAGGGCAAGCTGGTGCCTTTCCGCATAGGAGGAAGCAAAGGAAGCGCTTGCCAGCTCGCTGTTCATATCGCAGACGACCACATCCGGAACGGTGTCGAAAAGATCCATGAGGGGGTCCAGCATCCTTTCCAGAACGCCTGCGCCGGAAGGGCCGGAAATCCCCCCGAATCCCGGGACGGGCACGATCCCGAAGGTGCGGGAGGCAAGGGCCACTCCCACGCTCTCATCCGTGCCGAAGGAAGCGCAGACCCTTCTGCTGGCAAGTCCCACCGTGCAGGGCACAGGTTCCGGCACGATTCCGCGCCCCCGCCGGAAGACCCGGACCAGACCGGACTGCACCTTGCAGATGGTGTCCGGACAGGCCGAAGCGGTCCTCAGGTCGTGACACAGAAAACAGTTCGTCACGCTTCTGAAGCGGTGGAAGATCTCGTCGGATCCCGGAAAGTCGCCGTGTCCCGAAACATCATCCCCGAAAGCGACAAGCGCTTCCGGCATTTTCCGGGGCAGCTCTTCTCCTTCGATCTCCAGAAAAAGCAGGTGTTCGGCAAGGGAAGAGGGCAGTCCCGCCGCAACGAAAACGGTTCCCGGCGCGATCACGGAGGGAAGAATGCTCCCTTCCGGAGCATCCTTTTTCCGCCAGAGCAGGACATAAGGAGCCGCGCCGGAGGTAAGAAGGACTTCTTCCTTCTCCGAAACGATACAGCTTTTCCGGATGCTTTCCGGATCCCGGAACAGGACGGCGTAAGGCGTATCCGGATCCTTCCGTTTCCTCCGCAAACGCAGGATCCCTTCCCCGTCGAAGGCATCCGCCAGAAGCCGGAAGGAGCCGGTGACGGACTGCATGACGGCAGCTTTGCCGCTGACGAGCTCCCTGCGCACGGCACGGAATGGCTCTTCATCCTCCAGAAGCTCCCCCTCCTTGTCCAGCACGAAATACCGGGGACCGCAGAGGGGACAGGCGAGAAGGGAAGAACCGAAATGGTGCGTATCTTCCCTGTCCGCCGCCTCGTGTCTGCAGGAGGAGCAGGGCGGAAAGGACACAAGAGCCGTATTCTTGCGCTCCAGCGGGAGAAAGTTGGAAAAACCGTACATGGGACCGCACTCCCGGCAGGCGAAGAAGGGATAACGGAAGCGGCGGGATGAGCGGTCCTGAAGTTCCGCAAGACATTTTTCGCAAGGGGCCAGATCCGGACGGATCTCCGGAATTCTCTTCTCCTTCCCGCAGATGCGGAACCCCCGGTTTTTCAGGTCGAACCCGTCCGCTCTCTCCCGGGAAAGAAGCGTAAGGGATTCCAGCTGGTAGAAATGGGGGATCCTCCGGGGCAGGACCCGAAGGAAGTTCATCACCTGCACCCCTTCGCCTTCCAGAACGAGTTCCACATCCTTTTCCCTGTACTGGGCGCTCCCGGCAACAATGTATTTGCACTGGGGAACGATTCTCCACAGAAGCGGCAGGAATCCCCCCTGGGACAACTCGCCTTTCAGCTGAACAACAAAGCGTTCCCTCATGGAAGAGTGTTCTCCTTCCTTTCCTTCCGGAAGGCTTCCAGCGCCTCCGGGAAGGGGCTCAACGCCCGTTCCAGAATCCCGGCGCAGAAGGCAAGCGTGACTCCGTAGTTGGTGAAGGGGACTTTTGCTTCCGCCGCCTTGAGGATCCTTGTACGCATCTCTCTGGCATTGAAGGTGCATGCGCCGCAATGAATGACAAGGTCATACTCCTTCGGGTCTTCCGGATAGTCATGCCCCTGCACGTGGGTGAAGGCGATCTCGTCTTCCGCAAGGAGTCTCCCTTCCACTTTTCCCCGCACCTTCCTTATGGCGCAGGGGATCTTCACGCGGCCGATATCCCCTTCCACCGGATGATGGGTGCACGCTTCCGCAATGAGCACCTTTGTCAGCTTCTCTTTTTTCCCGATCCTTGCCGCCCCCGCCGCGCACAGGGAAAGATCCCCTTTCAGACGGGCCATGAGAATGGAAAAGGAGGTAAGCGGGATGCTTTCCGGAACAAGTGGGGCCACCTCCCCGAAAGCCTGAGAATCCGTGACCACAAGAGCCGGAGGTTCCTTGAGGTTGCGGAGAGCTTTTTTCACCATGTCCGCCTTCACCGTCACGGCGCAGCAGGAAGAATCCAGAACGTCCCGGAGGGCCTGCACCTGGGGGAGGATCATCCTGCCCCTGGGCGCCTCGATGTCTATGGGGGTCACCAGAAGGACCGTCTGCCCCTCCTCCAGAAGATCCCCCACGAGGCGGGGTGAGGAAAGATACTCTTCCGGAGCGTTTCTTATGACCGCCTCCCGCAAAGAAGCGATCCCCTCCCCCGCGGCGGCGCTGGCAACGACAAAGGGGATCTTCCGCCGGAGGAAATCCTCTTTCAGGGATTCGGGCACGGCAAAACGGTCGCACTTGTTCAGCACGGCGACAACAGGGACTTTTCCTGCGGCAAATTCCGAAACGAGCTTTTCCTCGAAAGAGCCCCACTTGTCCGCTTCGGAAACGATGAAGGCCATGTCGCATCGTTCCATGATCTTGAGGCTCTTTTCCCGCCGGAGATCCCCCACAAGCGCCGCATCGTCGTCCAATCCCGCCGTGTCGATGAGAAGGACCGGCCCCAGAGAGTGCAGTTCCATGGCCTTTTCCACCGGGTCCGCGGTTGTGCCCGCCACGGGGGAGACGATGGAAACCTCCTGCATGGCAAAGGCGTTGAGCAGAGAGGACTTCCCGGCGTTGCGCTTCCCGAAGAAGCCGATGTGCAGACGCAGTCCTTTGGGCGTTTTGAGCATGAATTTCTCCCGGGAGAAAAGTTTTGTTCCTGCCCTAATATACCATGAAAAGACGATTTTTCCAGCGAAAAAATCCCCCCTTGGGAAAAAACGGCGCATTTTGCGGGAAAAAAGAGTTGAGAACTTGATTTTTTCCGTTCCGGGTGTATTGTTCTGCGTAAGTTTTTCGCCTCTTTCCCGAGGCGGCAAAAAAGAAAAAAAGCAAACTAACTCAAAAGCCCGGTCCTCCGGGCGGGAGCAGAAAAGATGACGAAAAAAAGGTATGCTGTCTGCGGGGTTTCCGGACGCGCTCTGGCCATGTACATTTCCTCCATTCTGGACGAGTTCCGCGAAACGGCGGAAGTGGTGGGGCTTCTGGATATCGATCCCTTCCGGTTCGAGTTCGCCAAAGGGAAATACCCCCAGCTCAAGGATGTCCCCTGCTACATGCCTGCCGACTGCGACAGAATGATCGCGGAAACCAGACCCGATGCGCTTCTGGTGGTCTGCAAGGACTGCCACCATGTGGACTACATCCTCAAGGGGCTGGAACACGATCTGGACGTGGTCTGCGAAAAGCCGCTTTGCACCAACATGGAGGACGTGGTCAAGGTCATCCGGGCGGAAAAGAAGTCCAAAGGCAGGATCATTGCCACCTTCAACTACCGCTACGCCCCCATCCACCGGAAACTGCGGGAAATGCTTATCGCCAAAAAGGTGGGACGGATCACCCATGTGGACCTCAACTGGTATGTGGACATCCGGCACGGGGCAAGCTATTTCAACCGCTGGAACCGGATGCGGAAAAATTCCGGAAGCCTTTCCATCCACAAGGCCAGCCACCACTTCGATCTGGTGAACTGGTGGATCGACGGCACCCCGGAAACCATCCACGCCTTCGGTGCCTTGAACCACTTCGGCCCCAACGGCCCCTTCAATCCCTCCAAAAAAGACGGAAGACGCTGCTCGAATTGTACGGAAAAGAGCAAATGCGCCTACATCCGGCGCTGGTCCAGCCGCACCAATCAGCAGGCCGCCGCCACGGAAACCCACATGGCCGAACTTCTGGGCGTGGACGACAAGTACTCTCCCGAGATCTACTGCCCCGACCGCTGCATCTTCGATTCCGAGATCGACATCCATGACACCATCGTGGCCAACGTCCGCTACACCAACGGCGCCCTCCTCAACTATTCCGCCAACTTCTCCACCCCGTGGGAAGGCTATCGCCTCGCCATCAACGGCACCCACGGCAGGATCGAGTGCGAAGAGTGGGGCGGAGTGGGCGTAACCAGCTTCCCCATGGAAAACGGCGGCAGACGCTATCTGGACTACTATCCCATCTTCGGCTCCCGGGAAAGACACTGGGTGGCGGACAGCGTGGGCGGCCACGGCGGCGGCGACAGCGTCATCCGGGAAGATATCTTCCTGGGCGTGGATCCGGAACGGCCCTACAAGATCCTTGCCGACTCCCACGACGCGCTGCGTTCCATCGCCATCGGGGATTCCGTCTGGCACTCCATCAAGGAGGAGCGCATCGTGGATCTGCGCAAGGAACTCCCCGAGGATATTTACGGAGAGATCAAGGCGGATTTCCAGTAAGAACGCCCTGCGGGAAGGAGAAAAAATGATTCTTCCGAAAAGTCCGGAAAAAGGCGCCGTCGTCTCCCAGCGCACGACCGATCAGAAGGTCCTGCTGGAAAAGTACATTCTTTCCGCCGACAAGGTGGGCGGATACGAGGAGGCGGACGGAAGAAAGGACGCCGAACTGGTGGAGGACTGGCTGAAGATCCTCATGACCGACGGTCTGGATTTCTCCTTCCCGGAAAAAATCGTTCTGCGCTGGAAAGAGGTGGGCAAAAGCAAAGGGAAAAAGTTCTTTGCGGAACTTTCCGAAACGCCCTTTTTCCGCAGGAAAATGGTCTTCAGGGCGGAAAGGAACGGAAAAGAAGCCTTCGTCCACAGTCTGAAGATCGGGACCACCTATTTCTGGAGGGTGGCCTATACCGACGAAAAGGGCAGACTAAAGCACTCTCCCGCCTCCTTTTTCCGCACGGAAGACGTTTTCCCCAGGTGGCTCCACGTGGAGGGGGCTTCCAACGTGCGGGATATAGGGGGGCTCAAGTCCATTTACGGCGGAAAGATCCGTCAGGGGCTCCTCTACCGGGGATGCGCTCTCAACAAACGCATCGAAGTTCCTCCCCGGGGGCTGAAGTTCCTTATGGAAAACCTCTTCCTGCGCAGTGAACTGGACACCAGAGGAAGCGACGGGGAGAGCGGGAACGCCTTCACCGGAAAGAACGTGCGGTATTTCAACATCCCCCTGCGGGCCTACGGCAATATCTTCTCCCCCGACCAGCTGGAAAATTATGCCGGCGCCCTGCGGGTGCTTCTGGACAAAAGGAATCTCCCCTGCTACACACACTGTCTGGGGGGAGCGGACCGGACGGGCTGTCTCATCTTCCTTCTCTGCGCCGTGCTGGGCGCGGAGGAAAAGGATCTGCTTTTCGACTTCGAAGCCACCAGCGTCTTTTCCCGCTTCCGGGGGAAACGCTACCGCAGCACCGAATACTTCAAGAGCTTCATGCAGGGCTTGCGGGACCTCGCCGGAAAAGACGGGGAAAAAATGAGCGTGAACGCCCTTGCCGAAAATTACTTCCGCAAAGGCGGCGTAACGGAAAAGGAACTGGCGAAATTCCGTTCCCTCTTTCTGGAAAAGGATGCCTGAAAGACGGCATCCCCCCGAAAAAAGGCAATAAAAATCCCGGCGCCCCTTGTTTCCGGAGTGCCGGGAGAAAGTGTTACTTGCCGATCTCACCTGCGGAACGCGCCGCAAAGAACCGGATCCCGACATACACGGCATTGACCGCGATCAGAAGGAAAATCAGACACGCGGCAATGTAAGCAAAGGGAAATGGGAAATGGGAGATTTTCAGCACTTCTCCAGTCGTGGCGAAAAATTGCCTGCTGGAAAGGAATTCCTTCGTGGCAAGATCCCGGAACGCGTTGGTTTTTTCGCAAAGAAGAATCAGTTCATCGAACATGGTGCTTACGAGTTTGTCGAACTGCTCCGCAGACAGGGTTCCCCCCGTCGTTTTCTGCTGTTGCGCTATTCCCCGGAGCATGTTCTCATAGTTGTTTTTTTCCGCTTCAAGTTCCGCGATTTTATCCTTGGATCTGAACAAATCCGCCGCGTACTGTTCCCGCAGAGCGATGCTTTGTGTGCCGCGGATCAGTTCCGTAAGGGAATCAAAGAAACTGCCGTCGAGATTCACCGTCATGGACGCCGCGCCCTGCTCGGTCTTGGACGCACGGGCTTCGTTCTTGCTCGGCGAACTGCCGGACTGCAGGATGTTGATCGATGCGACGGCGCCTTCGCATTTGCCCTCCAGGGCGGTGATCCGCTGGTCGACTGCCTGAATGGAGGCCTGGAGGAAGGCGACGGTCCAGGAAATGTTCTTCCCGGCGGATCTTTCGGCATCGAACACCAGCAGAGGACGGATACGGCGCAGTTCCAGATCCGTCAAACGAAGGCGAAGATCCGCCAAAGTCTCCCCGGTGGGCAAGGCGACTTTCTGTCCCATGAGCATCTGCTCGAGCGATTGACAGCTGGTCGTCAGGCGGCTGCAGGCGACTCTCGCCCTGTCCAGAGTGATCAGCCAGCCGTCGATGGCGGAAGCGCTGCGCAGCGCCCGGATTTGTGCCACGGAATCAATCTGCGGAAGGGGTTTCGACTCCAGTTTCGAATAGACCTCGAACCATGCCACAGGCACTTCCCGGAGGATTCTGGCCGTTTCCTGAGAGCTGAACTTCCAGGAGGAAGCCATGGAAATGCCCACCACGTTGTGATCCAGTTTCTGGAGAGCTTTCTCATACTCCTCCTCCAGTTTCGTCAGTTCGGCAAGGGTGATGTTCTTTCTGGTGAACTTGCTTTCGTAGGCCGCCACAAGCATACCCTTTTTCAAACTGGTTCCGGAGAGAAAGAAGAGTTTCGAAAAATCTTCGAAAGAGATCCTCTTTTCCAGTTTGTTGTGTTCGTAGACCCGGCGCAGAACGGGAGTGGAGATGATGTCATTGGCGCTGAAGATTTTTCCGCTGGGATAGACGATCTGTTCCTCACTCTTCTGCAGCTGAATCAGGATCTTGTTCGTGTAAAGTTCCTGACGGGGAAGGAGAAAGTACCCGGCAACGATCAAAAAAACGGTGAGAAGCGCACTGACCGCGAAAAAAAGCACGATCGATTTTCTGCACTTCTTCAAAACGAGAAGGACATCTCCGATACCGATTTCCTGCGGATCATTTTCCGCTTCCACATTGACGGACATTTTGACTGCTCCTTATTTTTGTTAACGAATCAACTCATACGAACCGATGGACTGCCTCCTCCCGGGAACCGCCGGGAGACGCCGTTAATATAGCATGGAAGAGAAAAATGTCAAATCTTTTTCGAACGGTCCGGAAGGTCCGTGCGCACTTTCCCCCCGGACGGAGGAAAAACACCGAAAAAAACGCAAAAGGATTTGCAATCCCCGGAAAGAGGTGTATATTAATGACCCGAGTGAAGCATCGTGGCGGCAGGAGCCGCTTCCTCCCATCAACCAACTCCGGGAGACGGTGCGGAAAATCAAACAGCAAAGGTGTCTTGCCGAACTTGAAACCGTAAAAAAGTGTTCGTGCCAAAGCATCGGAAAAAAGAAAGGCGGCCGGATTATGGCACTCACCGTACAGGATCTTCTCGAAGCAGGATGTCACTTCGGACATCAGACCAAACGCTGGAACCCCAAGATGAAAGATTTCGTCTACGGGGCGAAGAACGGCATTTCCATCATCGACATCACCAAAACCATCCATCAGGTCGCCGACGCCTGCAACTTCCTGCAGGATGCCGTGGCGAAAGGGGCCAACGTCCTTTTCGTGGGGACCAAGCGTCAGGCCCAGCAGATCGTCAAGGAGGCTTCCGAAGCCACCAATATGAACTTCGTCACCGAGCGCTGGATGGGCGGACTGCTCACCAACAACGCCACCATCCGCAAATCCGTGAAGAAAATGCAGGATATCGACGCCATCGTGGCGGATGAGAACACCACTCTCAAGAAGAAGGAAGTTTCCCTTCTCTCCCGCCAGAGCGAAAAACTCCACAAGGATCTGGACGGTATCGCCTCCATGAAGAAGCTTCCCGACATCCTCGTGGTGGTGGACGTCTGCCATGACGACATCGCCGTGAAGGAAGCCCGCAAGCTCAGCATTCCCATCGTGGCCATCGTGGACACCAACGGAAATCCCGATCTCATCGACTACCCCGTGGCCGCCAACGACGACGCCGTGAAGTCCATCAAGGTCATCATGGATACCTTCGTGGAAGCCATCAAGGACGCCGCCGAGATCTGGGGCAAGAAGGCCGCCGAGGAGAAACTCAAAGCCGAAACCGCCGCCGCGGAAAAGGTCAAGGAGGCGGGTCTCCGCCGCCGCACCGCTCCCGGGGCAAAGCGTCCGCTTTCCCGCCGTCCGGCCCGGAAAACCGCCGCAAAGCCCGCTGAAGGGGAAGCTGCTCCTGCCGCCGCCGAAGGCGCTTCGGAAGCTCCCGCAGCCGCCGCTCCCGCCGCCGAAGGGGAAGTCAAGAAAGCTCCCCGCAAGGCTCCCGTGAAGAAGGCAGCCGCCCCCAAGACGGAAAAGGCCGAGAAGGCTCCCAAGGCCGAAAAAGCCGAGAAGGCCGAGAAGGCTCCCAAGGCTGAATAAGTTCGCGTCAACAATCCAATTTTCAGGAGAACATACTATGGCTATCACAGCAGCAATGGTCAAAGAACTGCGCGACAAGACCGACGCAGGCATGATGGACTGCAAAAAAGCGCTTACCGAAACCAACGGCAACATGGAGGAGGCCATCGCCTATCTCCGCAAGCACGGCATCGCCAAGGCGGAAAAACGCTCCGACCGCACCGTGAAGGAAGGAAGAGTCTTTTCCCTCATCGAAGGCGCCAACGGGATCATGATCGAAGTGTGCAGCGAAACCGATTTCGTAGCCTCCAACGAGAAATTCCTCGCCTACGTGAAGGAAGCCGCCGGCCGCATCCTCGCCGGAGTCAAGGGAGACGGCGACATCACCGCGCAGGCGCAGGAGCTGGAGAAGGAAAATCTGGTCAACCTCATCGCCGTTCTGGGCGAAAACATCCAGTTGAGAAGGGCCGTCCGTTTCGAGGCCTCCGGCACGCTGGCCACCTATCTGCATCTGGGCGGCAAGCTGGGCGTCCTGCTGGAAGTGGAAGGGGAGATCCCCGCGGATCTGAAGCTTCTGGACGTCTGCATGCACATCACCGTGTACGATCCTCTCTACGCTACCTCCAAGGAGATCCCCGCGGAAAGGATCGCCAAGGAAAAGGAAGTGCTTGCCGAATCCGAAGACGTGAAGAGCAAGCCCGAAGCCATCCGGCCCAAGATCATCGACGGCAAGATCGCCAAGTGGTTCAAGGAAGTCTGCCTCATGGATCAGCCCTGGTTCAATGACGAAAAGACCACGCTGGGCAAGATCGCTCCCAAGATGACGATCAAGAGATTCGTCCGCTGGAAAGTCGGGCAGGATCTGTAAGAAACGGTTTTACCGGACAAAGGCGCACCCCGAAAAGGTGCGCCTTTTTTTTGCGAAAAAACACGGCGGATGGATTCAGCCCGGGCTGGGGAATAGGCCGAATAGGCCGGATAGGCCGAATAGGCAGGGGCTGGCGGGGGACGCGAGGGGAGACGCGAGGGGAGACGCGAGGGGAGACGCAGAGCGAAAAAACAAGGCGGAAGTTTCCAGCTCGGGCGGGGGAATAGGCCGGATAGGCCGAATAGGCCGAATAGGCAGGGGCTGGCGGGGGACGCGAGGGGAGACGCAGAGCGAAAAAACAAGGCACGCCCGGTCACCGGGAGTGCCGCTTCGCTTCTTCCAGCAGACGCCAGACGCGGAACAGTTCGCTGATCCCCCACGCCTGCGCCTGACAGCCCCGGGGCGTATGAGGGTAGTCCCCGTCCATGATCTCGGGAAGCTGGCCCACGCAGACGCCGTGGGAGAAGAGATACCCGCTGCTGCCCAGAACGGCTTGGGCCTCGGCGAGAGCATCTTTGCCGTAGAGCAGGAAACACGCCTCGCTGTAGAGGGGGAAGGGCAAGGTCCATGCGGTGCCGTTGTGATAGGCGACCTTGCGGGAGGTATCCTCGTCTCCTTCATAATGTCCCCGGTAGGGACGGGCGGGATCGTTGAGAGAGTTCCCGTTGTTTCCGTACACGGGAAGAAGGTATTCCGTTTCCCGGTCGGAAAGGCTCCTCATGCCGCCGGGGACGAGAAGAGAGGCCGTGCTCCGCAGGACGCTTTCCGCAAGAGGACGCTGTTCCTTTCCGGAAAGGATGCCCAAGGTAATCCCATAAAGCTGATTGCACCGCAGATGATCGTCCGGGACGGCCCCGGAAGCGGGCACTCCCGCCGGAGCGTGGAGACAGTCGGAAAGGTATCCTTTCCCGGCAAGGGGGAAATAACGGAGGAAGGAGGCGCGGACCTTTTCCGCAAGACTCTTCCAGCGCGCATCCCCGGTAAACTTGGCGAGAAACGTGAGGGCGGCAAACCAGAGTGCCTGGATCTCCACGGGATACCCTTCCCGGGGCGTTCCCGCGGGATAGTTGGTATCCATCCAGGTGAAGTGGGCGGGACTGTACAGGAGCAGGCTTTCCGGATCCGCCTTGATGTTGTTGGGCGTCCCCTGCAGAAGGCTTTCCGCCATCTGCAGAAGCGTTTCCCGTACGGTAAGTCCGGTACGGGGAAGAAGCGTATCCAGAAACGCAAAAGATTTCTCTCTTCCGCAGAGATCGGCGCAGAGGACGAAGAGCCACAGAGGAGCGTCGGCGGTATCCCGGTTCTCGGCGTTCCCGCCGCAGATCATGTTGGGGATGGTGCCGTGTTCCGCATAGGAGGCGAACTCCAGCAGAATGGACCGCACATCCTCCTTGAAACGGCCCGAAGCAAGAAGCCCCCGGGCCACGATCAATGTATCCCGCCCCCAGTCCAGGAACCACGGGTACCCGGCAATGACGCTTTTGTTCTCCTCCCGCTTCACCACGAACTGGGCCAGCGAGTCTTCCAGAATCTCGCCAATGCTCCATTGCGCCGCATCGAAGGCATTTTCCGGAATAGCTGGAAAGTTTTCCTGCGTGAACTCTCCGGAGCCTTCCCGGACAAGGAAGGAAATGCTTTCTCCGCAGACAAGGGAGAACCGGAACGCGCCGGGACTGTACAAATCCGTGGTGTCCGGCAGTCCCCGTGCCGCCTCGTCCTCCTGAAAGACGTTGTAGGTCCAGCGGTCCTCCCGCAGGAACGTGCCGGAGGAACTGCGCACGTCCAGAATCCGGTCCTCCGCCGCACGGAAGATCAGGACACTGCCGCCGCCTTCCCGGTCGAAACAGCTTACTTTGCCCGGGAAGAAGTTTTCCGGCCCCTGGGAAGCCTTGGTCTCTCCGTGATAGTTCCGGTCCTCCAGATCCACTCCGGCAAGGAAGCGGAGACGGTCGTTCTCCTTGAGTCCTCCGCCGCGAAGATCCTTTTCCTTGTGGGAGACCCGTTTGACGGTCAAGAGCACGCTGTTTTCCCCCGGGAGGACCGTGACCTTCACAAGAAGCGTGACGGAAAGGGCTCCCCCTACAGGCAGTTCATAGGTCCATACGCCGCTTCCGTCGGAAGCGATGTGGAAGGAACAAAGGCTGTCCGCGGTAAGCTCCCTGCTCTCCCCCTCCCCTATGGCCCGGAAGCGGAAACGCCGCAGAAGGATATGCCGGTCCACCGGATAATCCGGGTTCAGATTGGCAAGGAAAAGGGAATCGTAACGGCTCATCAGGCGGTCCGGAAGGAGAGGAAGGAAGGCAAAGCCCCCTCTGCCGTTGCCCCGCAGATACCGCATCCGGCTTTTCCGCAGAAGAGTGCCGGAGAAATGTAAAGGAATGTTTTTCAGCTCCGAAGCAAGGAAAAGAAGCGGAGAAGACCCTCTTTCGGGACGGTCCGCACGGAAGACGGAAGTCAAAAGTTCCGCCTCCAGTTCCTCTTCCCCGTTCACGCCCTCCGGCGGCGGGAGAAAGGCGAAAAAGCTTCTGTCGTCCTCGGTGACAAGCCCCCGCACGACGGAGTGTACCTTGCCCTTGAGCCGGATGCAGGCGCGGAAACGGCAGGGGGCTTCCACAAGCAGGAAGTATCCCGGAGGGATCATCACATGCCGTTTCCGGTCCTCCGGATAGCGCCAGCGCACCAGAGGAAGGGGTCCCCTGATCCCGCACTTTTCCACGGCGGAGACGAAAAAGTCATAAGGAGACTGCAAAAGGGCCTGCCCCAGAGTTTCCCCCTCCTCTCCCTCCTTTGCCACGGGGCTTTTCCGGAGGAAATGGAGGATCTTCATGGCCATGCAGGCGGCGTTCTGAAGCCGGGTGCGCTTCCTGCGGAGCTTGGCCATGGATTCTTCGTCCCCGGGAACGAACCCCTCCTCCCCGGTGATGCTGTTCACCGGGGCAAGGCACAGCACCTCCCCTCCGGCAAGACGCAGGGAGCGCTTTCCCCCCGAACCACGGACAAGGCTCACGGGCCGGGAGGAGAGGAGATCGAAGACGTTGTCCGCGTCGAAGGAGGCTTCCGTGGGATTCCACTGGACACGGATTTCCGATTCCGTATTGAGGTTGGCAACGATGATGAGAGGGTGCTTCCCCTTGGCCGAATTGCGGCAGATGACAAGGCCTTCCCCGTGGGAGGAGTCGGCAAAGAAGATCTCCGAATCGCAATGGAAGGCGGGATGGGCGGCAAGGAGCGTATTGACTTTCCCGATGAGGTCGATCTGATTTTCGGAAGCGGAAAAATTCAGGGCGCAGTCGTCGTGTACGTCCACCTTTTCCTCCGCAAAGAACTCCACGCCGTTGGTGAACCCGAAGGCGCCGCTTTTGGAAGTGAGCGCCGCAAGAAGAGTCCGCAGGGAAGCATACCTGCGGGAGACTTTCGCCAGACGGTCGTTGTCGTGGGTTTCCGCATAGTTCACCATGATCCCGTCCCCGGCGCTCCGGTCCCAGGCATAGTTGAGATACCCTTCGATCTGCTGCCGGGAATAGTTCTGGAAGAGTTCCGAATAGGCCCAGTTCATGTTGGAGCGGTCCAGAAGGGCGTTGGTGACGGCGGGATCCCCGCCCAGCCCTTCCAGAAGGAAGACGGTGTCGGGGAATTCGCTTCTCACCTTGGCGATGATGTAGGTCCATGCCTCTTCCGGGATCATGTATCCGGCATCGCAGCGGAACCCGTCCACGCCCCGCATGCACCAGGTCCGGAAGACCTCCGCCAGATAGATCCACAGCTCCTTTTTGGAGTGATCCAGTTCCGTGAGATCCCCCCACGTCACGCCCCAGGCGCCGGGGGAGTGGATGGAGCCGTCGGGATCGCGCAGGAGCCATCGGGGGTGGGTCTCATGCAGTTTCGCCGCCCATCCGGTGTGGTTGACGGCTATGTCGATGAAAAGTTTCCCGTTTTTCCTGTGGACGGCGTCGGTCAGTTCCATGAACTGATCCAGCGGAGTCGCGGACCGGTCGAATTCCGCGTATTCCGGATTCACCGCGGTGAAATCCAGCGAGGCGTAAGGGCTCCCGTACCGTCCCATGCGTCCGTAGACCGTTGGCGTGGGGTTCACCGGAAGAAGATGCAGGATGCGGCAGTGGAGACGGTCGAAAATGTGGTCCAGCTCCCTTATGAGGTCCCGGAAGGTTCCCGAAGGCGGAATGACCGTGTAGCCCAGAGAATCCATCTTTTTCAGAAGCTCCGGCGTGATCCCCTCCGCCTCGCTTTTGCGGGCGGGCAGCTTGTTCCTGCCGAACTGGCGCACGAAGGCGCAGTAGATGGAGTTGGCGCAGCAGGTGACGGAAGGCTCGACATTGATGTGCACGTTGTTTCCTTCCGCCCAGACCGCCTGCCCCTCCTCCGTCAGGAAAAAGCACTTGGCTTCGAAGTGTCCCGGCTCGTCCAGAAGGATCCGGATCTTCCCGGTGTACTCGTCCAGCTTCTCCATTTCGATGTTGGTCCAGTCGCATCCGTCGGGATCCTTTTCCTCCTCGATCTTCCGGATCCTTTCCCGGAGCATGGTGGAAAAGTTTCCCAGATTCGTGCGCAGGAAAAAGGTTCCCTTGAGAAGGCTGTCGCTTTCCAGACGGAATTCCAGAATGTCCCCGCAGTAACAGAGCAGATGGGACGCGGGGGACGGAGTTTGGATCAATCTTGCCATGAGCTGGTTCGGACCTTTCTATGGTGTCTTGTCAGAAAAAAGCCTCCGTTTCCGGAGGCTGAAACGCTATTTGAGCATAACCTGTCCGCCGGTCACGGGGATGGCCTGCCCGGTCTCGTACTTCTGTTCCACGGAGTAGAGGATGGCTTTGGCCACGTCCTTGGGGAAACACCCTCTGTGCATGGGGATCTTGGCCTCGTAGAACTTCTTCACGTCCTCCACCGTTTTGGCTCCGGGGACCTTGCCGCTCTTGAGGTACTGGACGAAAAGCCCCTTTTCCGGATTGCTCCACAGCGGCCCGTCGAAGAAGTTGCCGGGGCAGACGCTGTTGACCTTGATCCGGTCGGAGACCAGTTCCAGGGCGAAGCTCTGGGTAAGCCCGATGCCGCCGAACTTCCCGCCCGCATAGGCCGCGTTCCGGTTGCTGCCCTGCAAGCCGCTCTTGGAGTTCACCTGCACGATGTCCAGCCAGTCGCCGCCGTCGGCGGTTTCCATGGCCATGAGGGAGGCCACATGCTTCACGCACAGGAAGTAGCCGTTGTAGTTGATGTCCGTGACGAACTCCCAGTCCTTGAGGGTCATCTCCTTGACGGAACCGGCCCGCACGACGCCCGCGTTGGAAACGAAGAGATCGATCCCTCCGCACTTTTCGGCAACGGCAAGCACCATCTCCGCCACCGATTCCTCGTTGGAAACGTTCACGGCAACGGCAAAGGCGCAAGAGGCGGGATAGGCGGCGCGGATGGTATCGGCGGCACGCTGGGCGCCTTCCATGTTCATATCCGCAATGGCCACGACGGCGTCTTCCCTTGCCAGTTCCTCGGCGATCCCGTAGCCGAAGCCCTGAGCGGCCCCGGTCACCACGGCGACCCGGCCCGCAAGACGGCCCGTATGCTTCTTTGCAAGCGCGTTCTTCCGGTAGGACTCCACCTCCCAGTTTTCGATGAAGGAGCGTTCACGGTCATTGAGATACCGTACTCCCCCGAAAGCGGAGGCAAGAACCGTGATCTCTGCGCCGCTGCGGGCCATTTCCGCAGCCGTTTCGGCTTCCTTCAAGGTCCCGCCCGCGCAGAATACGCCCTTTCCGGCGATATTCACCACCGCGGGCTTGTACCCTTTCTCCGCCGCGAAGGAGGCAATGCAGTCCTTGCAGACCGCGTCTCCGGTGAAGGCAAAGGATTTGGCATAGACGATGTGATCCGGAGTGAGCGCGCCTGCGGCAGGGGTGAAAACGCCTGCGGAGACCACGAATTTGCGCGTGAGACTCCCGTCGGCATTCTCCGTTCCCAGAAGCGTGCGCAGTCTGGGGGCGAAAGCTTTCACCGTTTCGGCGTCCGCCTTCCCCGGTTCCGGCACCGTGCCGACTCCGGCCTTTTCATAAGCTTCCTTGAGGGTCCCGAAGACCTTGTCGTAAAGGGCGATCATCTCTTCTTCGCTGTCTGCTCCCGCGAAAAC
Organism: Lentisphaeria bacterium; assembly: GCA_017613255.1. GTDB lineage: Bacteria > Verrucomicrobiota > Lentisphaeria > Victivallales > UBA1829 > RGIG5327. The sequence goes on along the minus strand of JAGAEF010000055.1, from coordinate 1,953 downwards.
GCCGTGGTTCTGCAGGAAAATGAGAGAGGCATCCTTCCCCTTTTCCGCCTTGTACTTTTTGAGTTCCTCCGCCACGGTCACGGCAAGCACGTAGCCGGGATCCGTGTAGGGAATGAACAGGGCTTCCGGGAAGAGTTTCCCGCACATTTCCCGGGCCTGCAGCGAGCACATGAGGCCGTTCACCGCCACGGGATGAAGGTGCACGATATAGGCAAAGGGCATGAGTTCATGCAGCGGCGCTTCCACGGAGGGTCTGGCGCAGGAGGAAGCAGGCACGATCGAAGAGGAGATGAAATCCTTTACTTCCGCTTCTCTGGCGGCCGCGTCGGAGGAAAAGCTTTTCGTAAAGACCTGCCGCAGGACGGAGCGGTCCAGCTTGACGAAATCGGCGCTTGTCATGGTGCCCAGAGCGACCCCGCTGGGCTTCACATAAAGGAACTTTTCATCCTTGAAGGAGGTGTTTCCGCCGCCGGCGATCACGCAGGCAGGGTCGGAACCGTACTTGTTGGAGAGTTTGGTGATGATTTCGAGAGACATGAGACAAGCCTTTCTTTGTTTGTATGGTTAGTTGCAGTTTCGTATTTCGATTCTGTTTGTGTCACTCTTTCCCGGCAGGATCATGGGAGATCTTGCAGATCATGCAGTGCCGGCAGTCCATATCCACGGGATTGACGAAAGTCCTTCCCTCTTTGTTCGCCCTGCGCATGTTGAGGAAGTTCATCCCCGCAAGGATGAACCCCATGACGATGAATCCGCCGGGGGCCTGCCCCATGACGGAAAAGGCCGCGGAATTTCCGGAAACGATATGCACGCTGAACAACGTCCCCGCCCCCAGGAACTCCCGGACAAGGCCGATGAAGGTCAAAGCCAGCGTGAATCCGCACCCCATGCCCAGACCGTCCAGGAAGGATTCGGCAAGTCCGTGCTTGGAGGCGAAGGCCTCCGCCCGCCCCAGCACGATGCAGTTGACCACGATCAGGGGAATGAAGATCCCCAGAGCCTTGTACAGCGCTCCCGTATAGGCCTGCATGAGAAGATCCACCACCGTGACGAACGCGGCGATGACCACGATGTAGCAGGGAATGCGGATCTTGCCGGGAACGATCTTCCTTATGGAGGAGATGGCCAGATTGCTGCACGTCAGCACGAAGGTGGTGGCAAGCCCCATGCCCAGCGCGTTGCTGCCGTTGCTGGTGGTGGCAAGGGTGGGACACATCCCCAGCATGAGCACCAATACAGGGTTCTCCCGCCAGATCCCCTTGATGAACTCCCGCAGATATTTCATCATTTCTTTTCCTCCTTTTTCAGTCTTTCCTTCAAAACGAGGGCCGCCTGAGAGGCCAGACGAGTCACCGCCGAAGAGGTGATGGTCGCCCCGCTTCTCCCGTCGATATTCCCCCCTCTGCTCCGCAGCTGCCAGGGCGCCTCGTTTACGGATCTGCCCCGGAACTGGTCCAGCACCGCGCCGGGAGGCAGATTATCCGGAAACGGTTTTTTCTTTTTCGGGGAGAAGAGGGATCCAATGGTCCGCACTTCCTTGCGTTCCGCCACTTCCGCGCCCAGTCCGGGCGTTTCCGAGTGTTCGGAAATGACGAAGGAAAGAATTTTGCCCTCCGGAGAAAAGGAGACCAGAGCCTCCATTTTTCCCCCGTAGCCCTTTTCGGTGGAAACCTTCACGGCATAAGCGACGGTTTTCCCTTTTCTCTGCGCCGTATAGACGACGGAAGGAGAACTCACCTCTTTGGGGTGGACCGTCTTCTGCGTGGAAAGAATATCGTTGTCGAAGGGCGGAAGCACGTCTTTGAGCATTCCGGAAAGTCTCTCCTTCTTCGCCCGCGCCCGGGGGACTTTCGTCACTTGGTCCACGTACCCCATGACGAAGGAAGCGAACAAACACACGAAGAAGAGAAAAAAGCCCAGGAAAAAGATGTTTCCGATCTATTTGGGCGTGAT
>JAGAEF010000054.1 GCA_017613255.1 Lentisphaeria bacterium | reverse complement strand
TGATGTCGGGAATATCGGTGCACACATCCTTTTCGTACCGGTTGGAGGAGTAGGAGACCGGGGTGCGGGGATCGATCTCACGGGTTTTGTCGTACAGCGCCCTGATGATTGATCTAGTCTCCTCTTTTTCGCTTTCGTTTTCGTTGAGGAAGCCCCGGATGAGGATGCAGGGATAGTTGTAGGAACTCAAAGTCAGTTTTTCCGTCTCCTCCAGCTGGTCGCGCAGGAACTCTTCCGAATGCAGTTTGGGCGCCTTCACATCCCATCCCAGCGTCTCTTCCCAGACGAAAAAGCCCATTCTGCTGCACAGATCCAGCAGGGCCTTCCGCTGGGGGTAGTGGCTTCCCCGGATGAAGTTGAAGCCCGCCTCCTTGAGAAGTTTGAGATCGTAGGCGATGAGCTGAGGCGGCATGGCCGCCCCGAAGGTGGGATGGCTTTCATGCCGGTTCACGCCGTAGAGCTTGACTCTTCTCCCGTTGACGAGGATCTTTCTGCCCTCTATGGAAATGGTGCGGATCCCGAAAGTCGCCGTCTTTTCGTCCTCGGGAAGAGAAATTGTGACCGTATGCAGATTGGGCGAATCCGCGTTCCAGAGCTTGAAGGAGGGCAGGGTAATTTCCATATCCAGCCGTCCGTCGGCAAAGACGCCTTCCAGCGCATATCCGGTATCGAAGGAGATTTCGGCCTTCCCGCTGTAACGGGAACTTGCTTCCGCCCGGAGGGAGATTTTTCCGGTCTTATAGTCTTCCGCAGCCACGAAGATTTTTTTGACGTGGACGGGGGCAAGTCTGGTAAGAAGCACCTCCCCGTACACGCCGCCGTAGCCGAAAAAGTCGTTGTTGGGGGTGAACTGGGCGTTGTAGAGATTGCTCAAAATGATCGTGAGAACGTGTTCGCCCTCCTCACCCGCATCGAAGAAGAAGGATTCGGGCATATAGGCAAATTTCATGAAGCCGATCTTTTTCCCGTCGAAATAGACTTCGGCTTCCAATCCTGCTCCGTCGATGGAAAGTTCCACCGTCCCCCCGGTGAAAACTTTTCTTGTGAGAATGGCGTAACCCCTTTTCCCGCAGTAAGGTTCCATGAGGTCGAAACAGCCCGGAACGGTCATGAAATCCCCCGCGGGCATATCGGGAGAAGGCTTTTTTTCGCCGCAGAAGGCAAAGTTCCAGATCCCGCTCAGATTCTCCGTGATTCGCATATTTCCCTTTCTGTAACAGCCCCCATTTGCGGGGAAACTTGTTTCCCGTCCACTTGAAAAATCACCTTTTCAATGTATAATATACTAACACGGGCATGGAATTGCAAGAGCAAAAATGTAATATGAAAGGGTAAAATGGTAACACAGAGTTCCCGAACGAAAATGGCCTTCTGGGGCGTGGACTCCGGCAGAAAGCTCTATGTCCGCTCCTACGGGGATTTCATCCTTGTCCCGGGGGATTCCGAACTGGAAAGATTTGCGGATTTCGGAGAGATCTTCTGGCCCGTAAGCGGGACGGGGAGTTTCCACCTCGACGGGAAGGAACATATCCTGAAACCGGGCATGGTGTGGTACTATCCTCCCGGCTCCTTCCACAAATACCAGCCCCGGGACGTGTTCCATTACTGCTGGCTTTCCATTGCCGGAGAGAATGCGGGGAATTTGTTTCAGATCCTCGGGCTTGTTCCCGGGCTCAATCCGGCGGGGGACTGCCCGGAGCACCTTTTCGCGCTTCTGGACAACGATATGCAGATCCATACCGCCGTGCATCTGGTGAACGCCCTCAACACGGCCTTCCGGATCCTTACCTGCATCCAGCTGGGGAAACGGGGTTCCGTACGTCCGGAAAAATCCATTTCCGAAGTGCGCAAGATCATCGATTCCACCTTTTCCGATCCGGAACTTTCCGTGGCGAGGCTGGCGGAAAATCTGGATATGCACCGGGTGAGTCTCAGCCGCTCCTTCAGCAAGGCCTACGGCATAAGCGTTTCCGACTACATCATCCACGCCCGTCTCACGGCGGCTATGGAGATGCTGCGGAACTCCTCCATTCCCATCCGGGAGGTGGCGGAAAACTGCGGGTTCGCCTCCGGCAACTACTTTTCCAAGGTCTTTGCGGCGAAAACTTCCCTTTCGCCCAGAGCGTACAGGGAACGGTACAGGGTCAGGGAATAAAAGGCCGAAAAGGAACGTTTCCTCCGGGAAACGCTAGGAAAGTTCCCCGCTGATGTTTTTCCCGTTGGTCTCCTTTGCCTTCCAGCACAGATAGAGCATGGGAAGGACCATGAGAAGGATGAGGCACCACAGCAGAAGATAGGCTTTGGGCGGGTAGTGGACCGTTCCGGAAAGCTGGACGCTTGCTTCCGACCGGAAAAGGTCCAGCAGAAGCCCTGCGGCAAAGGAGAAGAAGGCGATGAAAAGATTGCCGCAGAAATTGCCCGCGCCTACGGCCAGTGCCGTGTTTTCCTCCGGATTGTACTCTTTCACCATTGCCGTGAAGATCCCGGAAAACCCGTAGCCCGCCGCCATGATGAAGAATGCCGCCGCAAAGAGCCAGAATGGACCGTGGAAAAGGATCCCCGCGCTCAGGAGAAGACAGCTTGCCAGCTGAAGGACGGCGCTGCCCACGATGAAGGGCTTTCTCCGGTTGCCCAGAGCGAAACTCACCGTGCCGATGAGACACATTTCCACTAGCGTGATGGCCGAGCAGATGAGAATGACGCCCGCCGCCTGCGCGGAAGAGCATTTGGTCACGTCCTCCAGAAATTTTTTGCCGATGACCCCCTGCACGAAAAAGAAGATGGCAAGGTTGCATGCCATGCAGTAGTAGAGTTTGAGGCAGGCTTTGTTTTTGAGGATCGCCAGATACGTGCGGAGCCGGATGGGTTCCTTCTTGATCTCCGGGCGTTCCGTCTTGAAAAAGCAGACAAGGAATCCGGCAAGGAATACGGCGAGAATGCCGGCAATGACCTGAAAGGTCAGCCGCCAGGAAAAACTCTCGCAGAAATAGACCAACGGACTGGTGGAAAGGATGCTTCCCGTATAGGTCATGAGATAGACCATCCCCATGACCATGGCGAAATACTCCGAGGGGAAGATCCTTGTGATTTCCTTGACGATGCTCAGATAGATGAATCCGCACCCGAAGCCGGAAAGGAGTCTCCCCGCGATGAGCAAGGGGACGTTCCTGCTGCAGGAAAAGAGGATCGTGCCGCAGAGAAGGAAACTTGCCCCCGCCACCAGAAGCCGCATCCCGCCGTATTTGTCGGTAAGGGGACCGATGAACAGCATGTCCAGCGCATAGACGACCGTGAAGCAGATCCCCAGGGAGGAGATCACTCCCGCGCTGGCGGAAAAGTCTTTCTGCAGAATGTCGAAAATGGATCCGGGCACCCCGGAACGGACAAGGGAACTTGTGCAGTAGATCCCCAGCATGGTGACAAGACTGAAAACGGTGAGAAGGGAGATTTTCTTCATGCTTTTTCTCCGGGTTGTTCTCAGCAGCTGAAGATGCCTCTTCCTCCCGGCGGGATCCGGTTCCCGCAGGATCTGCCCAGAGCGTCGAAGCCCACGGCAAGGGGCTGGACCAGCATATCCGTGGTCATGTTGAGAAGCGTGACCCTTCCGGAGAATTTTTTCAGCGCGCCGGGAAGGGCGTCGATATCCGTAAGGATGACGATCCTCTTTCTTCCCTGCGTGCAGAAGGCCGATACGGGGAAATTGTTCCGGAAATCGAAATCCCAGTGCCCGAAATTCAGGACGGGACGGTTCTCCTTGTAGAAGGCCAGATACCCGGCAATGACCTTTTTCTGCTCCTCTTTCAGCGTGGAAAGCTCCATGGAGACCATGGGCACCCCCGCAAGGGCGGCGATCATGTGCCGGGCAACCGCTTCCGCGCTCTCCTCGGGATGGAAATAGACGGGATCGGAGTGTACGGGAACTCCATCCCCCATTTGCAGGCGGATCTGGACGCAGCGGGAAAAATTGCTCATGTAGTCGAAGGGCACGTCTCCTGCCCGGAAGGCGGTGGCAGCGGGCGCCATCAGGGGGGTAGCATAGTTCTGCCGGAACTCGATGAGGGCGTCTTTTCGGTACGCTTTCGCCTTTTCCGTGAGGTCGTGTATACAGTTCCATGCGGCGCGGCAGCGGGGCTTTTCCGGATCCGGCGGGATGATGTCCACGAAGTCGATCTTGAGACCGTCCAGCTTCATTTCCCGGAAGAAGCGGAGAATGTTTTCCGAAACGCACTTTTCGGCGGAAACATCCAAGGGATCGTAGACCCGCTGACCTTCGTGGAGCTCCGTAAGGAATTTTGTCGCCTTTCCGGCAAGTTTGCTGCGTCTTCCGCAGAAGAAGGGGGCCACCCAAAACATGCAGGAAAGTCCCAGCGCCTGGATCTTTTCGATATCCTCCTTCAGACGGGGGAGCTTCTTTTCCGACCACTCCCAGTCTCCGATGTCCCTGTACCAGTCCGGCAGCGTCTCCGGCGTCACCTTCTTGGATTCGTCCAGACACCAGCCGTCATCCACGATGAACGTGCCCAATCCCAGTTTTCTGGCCTCCTCCGCGTTCCGCACCATGAAGTCGTCGGAAAGGGCGGCGTGGGCGGCATACCAGGTGCAGTAGACGCTTTCCCACGCTCCCGCCGGATATTCGGGAACTTTTTGCAGGACTTTCTTCCTGTACTGATCGATGACTTCCGCAAGCGAAGGCCGTTTTTCGGGGGAGGGGGTAAGGGCGAAGATCTCCCAGTCCTCCGTTTCTTTGCATACGGCGAGAGTAAAGGCGACTTCATACCCGCAGGAGGCCTGATTCATCTTGACGCTTACGCGGCAGTCGTCCATCATGTCCGTGAGCCCGACGGCGGAAACGCAGCGGGCCTTCTGATCCAGAAAGACGAGGAGGGGAAATCCTTTGATCCCGCCGCAGCCGAAAACGGTCGTCCAGGGGAGTTTCTGCTCCGGCATCCGGTCCAGGAGGGGATGCCACAACGCGGTGACCTCCCTTATGGGAACGAATGTACGGATCCCGAGGATATTGCCGCTTTCTTCCCACACCTTCCTTTCCACGGGGAAAAACCCCTCCGCGGAAACCTCTCCAAGGGCAGCGCCCTTGCCGTTTTCGAACTTTATCTGCATAAATTCCTCCCGGAAATTCATTCCTGACTGATGACCTTGTTCCCCCGGATGCAGCGGGGATCGTTTTCATCCAGCTGTCCGCTCCAGAGATACTTTTTCGTTTCCGCAACCACCACCTTGTTGAGCAGCAGGAGACTCAGGATGTTGGGGATGACCATAAGCCCGTTGGCGAAGTTGGCGAAATCCCACACCGTGGAAAGGGAGACCACCGCGCCGATGAAGACGATGGAAATATAGACGACCTTGTAGGCCTTCAGCGCAAAAGGCGTGCGGATCATGAAGCGCAGACACTGTTCTCCGTAGTAGAACCAGCCGAAAAGGGTGGTGATGGCAAAGGCGAAAATGGCGAAGGAGAGAATGTATTTGCCCACGAAGGGGAGCTGTTCGAAACAGCTCTGGGTGAGGAGTCCGTCGTTGACCAGTTTCACGCTGTCGGGTCTGGCAAGATAGCCGGAAACGATGACCAGACCGGTAAGGAAGCAGATGATGATGGTGCAGAAGGTTCCCGTGTAGGAGACGAGCCCCTGCCGGACCGCGTTCCTCGTCATGGCCGTGGCCGCCACGATGGGCTCCGAGCCCATGCCCGCCTCGTTGGAAAAGAGTCCTCTTGCGATCCCGTACCTTGCCGCAAGCATGAACCCGTATCCCACGGCTCCGCCCGCCGCCGCTTTCGCGGAAAAGGCGCTTTTGAGGATGAGGACAAGGGCATCGTCCAGAAGAGTGAAATTCATCACCAGCAACGCGAGACACCCGGCAAGATAGGTAAAGGACATGAACGGCACAAGATAGGTGCAGACTTTGGCGATACTCTGCAGTCCGCCCACGATGACCAGCCCCACCAGCAGGGCGATGACACCCCCCGTGATCACGGGCGAAACGTGGAAAGTCTTCTGCACGATGGTGGCGATGGCGTTGCTCTGTACCAGATTGCCCGTGCCCAGGACGGCGATGCTTCCCACGATGCAGAAGGCCACCGCCATCCATTTCCACTTGAGCCCCATGAGAATGGTGTACATGGGCCCGCCGTGGACCTCCGCCTTCCGGTCCCGGACGCGGTATTTCACGGCAAGGAGGGATTCCGCATACTTCGTGGACATGCCGAAAACTCCCGTGACCATGCACCAGAAGACCGCTCCCGGACCGCCCAGGGCAATGGCGGTGGCAACCCCGATCACGTTGCCCGTGCCGATGGTGGATGCCAGCGCCACGGCCAGAGCGGCAAAGGGGGCCACGTTCCCGCTCAGGGACTCATCTCTCTGCATGACGAGCCGGAAGGCGGTGAAGAGGTATCTCTGCACGAATTTCAGCCGGAAGGTGTAAAATAGGTGGGTCCCCAGCAGAAGGACCAGCAACGGCGGCCCCCACAGGAATGCGTCTGCTGCTTTGATGAAACGGGCACAGGTTGCTGCAAATTCTTCCATGATGCTTCTTTTCTGATCGTTCCGATCTTTTTTGAGAAGGTTTCGATTCTTCTCCGTTGCCGCAAAAAAAATTCTCCCGGTCCTGCGGAAGACACGGGATGCTCCCGCCGAAAAAACGGCAGGCCCTGCCTGTTCTCCTAATATACAGCACAAGGAGCGCAAATGCAAGAAAAAAACTTTCCCGGAAAGAACATCTTTTCGGGAGCTCCCCCGGAAACGCCCCTTTTCCCCCGGGGAAAGAGTTCGTCAGTCCATACTTGTCGGGGCTCCCTTAAGATCCGTCACGTTCCGCAGGAACAGCGCTTTTTCCGCGGGAGCGCCCCGGAAGCGGAAGTTTTCCAGCAGAATGCATCGGGCGTTTTCGGCAATGAACGGGACGTAATTCGCCCCCCGGAAGCAGGCTTCCGCCGAAACCCCCGTGGAGCTGAAACAGGAGGCGCTCTCCTCCTCCTCCTTTTCCGGGGCTTCCACCTGAAAGAACACGTTGAAAAACGAGACGTTTTCGATGCGTGTTCCTCCTGCGCCTGCAACGATCACGCTTCCGGGGGAGGTTATATCGATGTCCCGGAACACGATGTTTTTCATCTGCGCCGTGGATTTTTCCGAACCCGCCCCCAGAAGGATCGGGGTAGCCGCGTCCCGGATGACGATGTCGGAAAAGAACACGTGGGAAATATTGACTCCCGGAGAGACGTTCCCGTAACAGTTCTGCAGATGGATCCCCCGTCCGGCGTGTTCGATGACGATATTGGAAACGACCACGTTCCGGATGGTCCCGCTGCCCACGCCCACGCGGAAACCGTCGGCGGAAACGAAAAAGACACAGTTCTGTATGGTGATGTTTTCGCAGATCCTGCTTTTGTCCTTGAGGCGGGAAGGGCTTCCCCGCACGGCAATGGCGTCGTCGCCTGTCCTTATGAGGCAGTCGCTGACCGTGACGTTGCGGCAGCTGTCTATGTCGATCCCGTCGGTGTTGAGATTGCAGATGCCGTTTTCGATGGCAAGCCCCCTGATCTGGACGTTTTCGCACCCGTACAGGTAGCAGGACCAGCAGGCCATGTCGCGCAAGCGCAGATCCCGGATGCGGATATGGGTGCTTTCCACGAAAACGATCTCCTGTCCCGGCCGGCCGCAGTGTTCGTAATCCCGTGCGTTGCAGGTCCCGTCCCGCCAGCAGATCTTTCCGGGGGACCGGGGGGAAGTGGTGAAAAACGCTCTTCCGTTGCCGTCGATCATTCCTTCGCCCGTGAGGGAGACATCGTGGACTTCGACGGCAAGGATGAGGTGCCTGGCGCTCCAGCCTTCCGCCTTGGAGAACCAGTTCTGTTCATAGGCGTCCTCTTCGTTGTAGTCGGCAAGATCCGGACTGCCCAGCAGAACGGCGCCCTTTTCCAGATGCAGTTCCGTATTGCTTCTCAAATAGATCGTGCCCGTAAGAAACGTTCCGGGGGGGATCCTGACCGTCCCCCCGGTCCTGCCGCACTCGTCCAGCGCCTTCTGGATGAAAGACGTGTTCAGCGTCTTTCCGTCTCCGCAGGCGCCGTAATCCGTGATGTCGTACACAGCGTCCTCCTTCCTCTGGAAGCGCCGCTGTTACCGGATCCTCAGGATGGCGTTCCTGTACGCGGGAACCGTAATGGAGCCTCCCTTGAGGGCGTCACCCATGACGTTTTCGGCGGTCCAGGGGGAGGGGAAGGAGACTTCGAAATCGTTGAAGTTGGTGAGAAAGACCAGATCCCCTCTTCTGCAGGCGTCCAGTCCCCGGGGCAGATTGTAATTGGGAATCCCCGCAAGGGCGGCGGCATAGGAAATGATGTCGTGAAGCAGAGCCGTATCCACGGCGTCGGCCACAAAGTAGAGGACGCTTCCTTTCCCGTACTTGTGACAGGTGAGGAAGGGCCGTCCCGCAAGGACCGAGTTGCTGAAGCGCATAAGGACTTCCGTATCCGCGTCGGGAACGATCGTTCCGGTCCAGAGCCCGATGGTGCCTTCCGCCTTTTTTCCTCCCAGAATGCCGGAGACCACGGTCTGGACGGATTTTTCTCCCTTTCCGTCGTATTCGGGGATGCCGGAGGAGGCCCAGATGGGCATGTTTTCCGCTACTTTGAGTCCGGCAAGGTCGTTGAGATGTTCCGGACCTTCCACCTTGATGTTCTTCGCCCACTCGTCGAACATTCCGATCCTGCCGTTCATCAGCAGGACTCCGCCTTCGGAAACGAATTTCTTCAGCTTTTCGGCATAGGAAACGGTCATGTGGGGATAGGCGGGCAGGACGAGGAGCTTGTAGCGGGAGTAATCCACGTCGGAGGAGACCACTTCCGGCGTGCAGGAGGCGTCCAGAAGGGCGTTGTGGCAATCCCGGAGCCAGCACTCGTTGAAACCGAACCTGTCGGCTTTTCCCAGCGAATAGATCCAGGACTGATCGTAGTCGTTCACCAGAGCACTGTCCGTTTCCGGGAGAGGAAGAATCTTTTCCCCGTCCAGAGCGCGGGCGGAAGAGATCATTTTCCCAAGCTGTTCATACTTTTCGCCGGGGACTCCCGTGGGGCAGATGATGGTAAGGTGTTCCTTTTCGTTTCCGGCGGGGTGGTTGTTCCAGTTGAAATAATAGATATGGTCGTAGCCGTGTCCGATGAAGAGCCAGTAGTAGAGCTCCGTGAGATCGTGTCTGGGCCAGTCGGGGGCGGTGTTGGTCTCCAGCATCCACGGACGCACGCCCACCTTCAGGCCCCGGTAGAGGTCGAGGCAGTACCGCTGGGTGGTGTAGTCGTCCGCGAACCGGGGATAGAGGTCGTTTCCGGCGAAATCCAGACCGTCGAAGACCTGATACCGGTCGGCGATCACATAGTTGTTGGTCCCGATTTGAGCATCGGGGATGACCTTTCTGATCTCCTGCGCCTGCAGAAGGATGAAGTCCGCCTGCTCTCTGGAGCGGAATCTGCGGGAATCCAGCGTCCGGGAGGAGGCCATGTTTTCCCACCGGTTTTCCAGTTCGATCTCGTCGAAGGAGGAAAATTCTCCGCTCCAGAAGGTGGTGCCCCATACCCGGTTCACTTCGGCGATGGTCTTATATCTGTCCTTGACGAATTTGCGGAACTTTGCCTGACATTCGGGACAGAAGCAGTCGGAAAAACGGGAGCAGCCCGGCTCGTTGTCGATCTGCCAGGCGACCACGTAAGGATTGTCCTTTACCGCTTCCGCCATCTTTTTTGCGATGCGGCAGCAGAAATCCCGGTAAATCTGATTGGTGTAGCAGGTGTGATCCCGTACGCCGAACCACGCTCTTGTGATCTGATCCCGCATGACCCGCAGGACCTGGGGGTACTCCTTGCACATCCATGCGGGCGCGGCGGAAGAAGGCGTGCAGAGGACGGTGTTGATCCCCTCTTTCCCGAAAACGTCGATGGCCTCCAGAAGCCAGTCGAAGGTGAAATTGCCTTCGGTGGGTTCCAGATGGCTCCAGGCGAATTCCCCGATGCGGATGGAATTCACTCCGATTTTCTTCATGCGCAGGGCGTCTTCCCTGATCTCTTCCTTTGTCCAGACTTCCGGATAGTAGGCGGTTCCCACGTCGATCTTCATTTTTGCATCCTTTTTTTGTTTCGCTTGGGTGTTTTTCCCAATACTATACTTGTGTTTTTCCCGGCGGTCAAGTCCTTTTTCCGAAACCGGAAAGGTTTTTGCGTTTTCCCCGTGTCCGTCCTGCGGGATCTCCCCCGGAAAGAGGAGGATCGGCAAAAAAAACGTTTTTTTTGTGTTTTTTGCTTGACTTTCCCCGGGGAGAGTGTATATTGACTGTATGGATCCGGTCGGAGTTTCCGGTCGGAGGGTTGCACCCGTAGCTCAATTGGATAGAGCATCTGGCTACGGACCAGAAGGTTGCAGGTTCGAGTCCTACCGGGTGCACCACTTTGGTTCTTCTTTCCGATTCATCCTGCGGGTTGAGTCGGATTTTTTTTGTTCCCCGCCGTTCTGACTGCTTTCCCAACGGGAAAGAGAGAGGGTTTTATGGATTTTCTGCTTGGAAAAAGGTTTTTCATCCCCGGGATCGCTCTTTTGTTCCTGTTCTGGGGAGCGTCTCTCTTTTTCACGCTGGATTGGGATCTCCCCTCCAAATATCCCCCGGAAACCGACGGGATCCCGCCAAAACTCTCTTTTTCCGCAAGGGAAATGATGCGGGCGGATACCTGCAAATATCCGCCGCTCCAATACCTTCTTGTGGATGCCCTTACGGAAAGGACACAGGAAGATCTTCTTTCGGAACAGGAACTTCTTGCGGGACGCTCCCGCCG
>JAGAEF010000003.1 GCA_017613255.1 Lentisphaeria bacterium | reverse complement strand
CGAGCCCACGCCCGCGACGAAGGCATCGACCCTGCCCTCCGCATCCGCCCAGATCTCCGGACCGGTGTGTGCCTTGTGATACGCCGGATTCGCCGGATACTCGAATTGCTGGGGGATAAACGAACCGGGATTCTGCTGCTGCAGTTCCAGAGCCTTCGCGATCGCGCCCTTCATGCCCTGGGCCCCGTCGGTCAGGACGATTTCCGCGCCGTAGGCGGCGGCCAGCTTGCGCCGCTCGATGCTCATGGTTTCCGGCATGGTCAGGATCAGGTGATACCCCTTCACCGCCGAAACAAATGCCAGCCCCACGCCGGTGTTGCCGCTGGTGGGTTCGATGATGAGAGCCCCCGGTTTCAGGACGCCCGATTTTTCCGCCGCCTCGATCATGGCCAAAGCGATACGGTCCTTCACCGATCCGCCGGGATTGAAGGATTCCACCTTGACGACGACTTCCGCGCCGCCCTGATTGAGTTTGTTGATCTTCACCAGCGGGGTCCCGCCGATCTTGTCCAGAATGGTCTTTGCGATACTCATTTTTTCTCCTTTTTTTATGGTTGGTTCTCTGGTCCGCAAAAAGACTACTTTTATGGTCGTGTATATTTAATCTACCACGGAAATTTCAAAAGTCAAGCCGAAAAGCAAAAAATTCTACTTTTTTTGTAGTTTTTGCGTTTTCGAGCTTGATTTTATCGGTCCGAAGGGTATATTTTCTCAAGCAGGATACGAGAAAACGAAGAAAGGAAGAAGGAATGAAAATCTCTACCAAAGGACGTTACGGACTGCGCATCCTCATCGATCTGGCCACCCACGATCCGGAAAAACCCCGGATGCTCCGGGATATCGCGAAGTCCCAGCAGATCTCCGAAAAATACATCAGCAGACTGGTCATCGATCTGCGCAAGGCGAAACTCATCCGCTCGGTGCGGGGGGTCAACGGGGGATTCCACTTGGCGAAACTTCCGGAAAAGATCACGCTTCTGGAGGTGCTGGAGACCATGGAAGGCCCCATTTCCGTGGTGGACTGCGTGCGTTCGCCGGAAAAGTGCAAACGGCAGACTCTCTGCCCCGCACGGAACATCTGGCTTCAGCTCAACGACGGCATCCGGGAGCTTACCTCCAAGATCACGCTGGACGACATCCTCAACGCCTACCGCAGGAACGACGCCGAAAACGGCATCTGCGACTACTGCATCTGACAGGCCGCGGAACCGTACTCACTCCCACTCGATGGTGGCGGGGGGCTTGCTGGTCACGTCGTAGACCACCCGGTTGACGCCGGGGACCTCGTTGGTGATGCCTCCGGAAATGCGGCGGACAAGATCCGCGGGCAGATCGGCCCAGTCCGCAGTCATGCCGTCGGAACTTTCCACCACCCGCAGGGCAATGCAGTAATCGTAACTGCGCTCGTCTCCCATGACGCCCACGCTGCGCACCGGGAGAAACACCGCGAAGGACTACCAGATCTTGTGGTACAATCCTGCCTTCTTGATCTCCCGCAGGACGATCTCGTCGGCGTTGCGCAGGATCTCCAGAGTCTCCTTCGTCACCGGGCCCAGATGCCGCACGGCAAGTCCCGGTCCGGGGAAGGGCTGACGCATGACCACGTCCTCCGGGAGTCCCAGCTCCCGTCCCAGCTCCCGCACCTCGTCTTTGAAGAGGCACTTGAGGGGTTCCAGCAGTTTGAGCTTCATTTTCTGCGGAAGCCCGCCCACGTTGTGATGGCTTTTGATGAGGGCGGCGGGATTGCCGTCGATGGAGACGCTTTCGATCACGTCCGGATAGGTCGTCCCCTGAGCAAGAAAGCCCGCGTTTTCGATTTTCTTTGCGGCTTCGTCGAAGACCTCCACGAACTCTTTTCCGATGATCTTCCGCTTGGTTTCCGGATCGGCCACGCCCGCAAGATTCGCCAGAAACCGTTCCGAAGCATCTATGGAGATGAGCTTCATATTGAAGTTGCGTCCGAAAAGCTCCTGAACATGGGCGGCCTCGTTCTTGCGCAGGAGTCCGTTATCCACGAAAATGCAGTGCAGCTGTCTCCCGATGGCCTTATGGATCAGGGCCGCCGCCACGCTGGAATCCACGCCGCCGGAAAGGCCGAGAATGACGTTGGAATCTCCGACTTTCTCCCGGATCGCCTTTACGGAACTTTCGATGAAGGAACTCATGGTCCAGCTTCCGGAGCATCCGCAGATCTTCAGGCAGAAGTTGGCCAAAATCTCCCTTCCCCGGGGAGTATGGGCCACTTCCGGATGGAACTGGATCCCGTAGATCTCCCGCCCACACACCTTCACGGCGCAGAATTCCGTATTGGTGCTGGACCCCAGCACCTCCACGCCCGATTCGGGAAGACTCGCCACCTTGTCTCCGTGGCTCATCCAGACTTCCAGCGTCTCCGGGAGTCCCGCGAAAAGGGGAGACTTTTTCCGGAGGGAAAGAAGCGCTTTGCCGTACTCCCGCGCGGCCCCCCGCTGAATGCTTCCCCCCAGAAGGTGGATGGTGAGCTGAAGCCCGTAGCAGATCCCCAGCACGGGAACGCCCAGATCGAAGATGGCCGGATCGCACTTGGGCGCATTGGGGGCGTAGACGCTGGCGGGCCCTCCGGAAAGGATGATCCCTTTGGGGGCCTCCGCCCGAACAGCTTCCGCGCTGGCGGAAAAGGGCAGGATCCTGCTGTAGACGTGACACTCCCGGATCCTGCGGGCGATAAGCTGACTGTACTGGGACCCGAAATCGAGAACGATGATCTTTTCGGAAGTTGTTTCCATGACCCTCTCTCTCCTTATTGTGATTCCTTCCGGACGAAAGCGCGCCGTGCCGGAATGTGATGTTCCATCATGTATCGTTTGATCTCTCCGCAGGAAAATTCTCCGCTGTGGACCATGGAGGCCACCAGCGCCGCGTCCGCGCCGCCCTCGAGGAAGGCGTCCTTCACGTGGGAAAGCTTTCCCGCTCCCCCGGAAGCGATCACCGGGACGGGGACGCTTTCGGAGATCATGCGTGTGATATTGAGTTCGTAGCCGCCCCGCACGCCGTCGGTATCGATGGCGTTGAGACAGATCTCCCCCGCCCCCAGCTCCACGGCTTTTTTCGCCCACTCCAGCGCATCCAGATCCATGCCTCTGCGGCCGCCTTCGATGACCACTTCATACCCGGAGGGCAGGGAAGAAGAGACTCCCGCAAAACGCACGTCCATGCCCAGCACCACGCACTGCCGCCCGAAGGCTTTCGCGCCCTCGCGCAGGATCTCCGGATGGAGGACGGCAAGAGAGTTGAGGGAGACCTTGTCTGCTCCCGCAAGCAGGACCTGCCGCATGTCGGAAGAAGAGCGCACGCCGCCGCCCACGGAGAAGGGGATGAAGACCTTCCTTGCCACCTGCCGGACCATTTCCAGATCCGTGGGGCGGTGCTCCGCGCTGGCGGTGATATCGTAAAAGACCAGTTCGTCCGCCCCGTCCCGGCAGTATTTTTCCGCAAGTTCCACAGGGTCCCCGATATCCCGGTTGTCCAGAAAACGCACCCCTTTGGTGACCCGGCGGTCCCGGACGTCAAGACAGACGATCAGACGTTTCAGTAGCATATCTGCCATCCCATTTCGTGAAGTTTTCCAGCATCTGAAGTCCGGCCTCCCCGCTGCGTTCCGGGTGGAACTGTACGCCGATGACGTTGCTGCGTCCCACGGCGCAGGCAAAGCGCTTTCCGGCATATTCGGACGTGCCCGGTATATCGTCTTTCCCCACTTCGGAAGCGTGATAGGAGTGGACGAAATAGTAGGCCTCTCCGGAAGGGATCCCGGCAAAGAGAGGGTGTTTCCCCTCATGCTCCACCGTGTTCCAGCCCATGTGGGGGACCTTGACGTGGGCGTTCGGCGGGAAAACGAATTTCCGCACGGAGCCTTCGATGAGTCCCAGTCCGGTCACTCCCCCGTCCTCTTCGCTGAAGGAGAGAAGCATCTGCATGCCCAGACAAATCGCCAGAACGGGTTTGCCGGAACGGGCCGCTTCCAGAAGGACCTTATCCAGCCCGCAGCGGTGCAGACCTTCCATGCCGCTGGCGGCGGAGCCCACTCCGGGGAAAACGAGGGAATCGGCCTTTGCGGCAACTGCGGGATCTCCGGAAACTTCCGCAGGCGCGCCGAGGCGGCCGAAGGCAAGACGCACACTGGTGAGATTGCCTGCGCCGTAGTCGAGAATCACGATTTTTCCCGCACCCATTTTTCCCCGTCCTCCCGGGGAAGCATTTCCCCGGCCAGATCAAAAAAAATAACGGCACAAAAAATAACACTTTCCCGGTATTTTTTCAAGGCGTTTTTCCTGTTTTTTTCGGTCCCCCGCCCAAAAAAAACGGCAGGAAAGGAAAACACGCCCGGGCGCCGTTCCGGATCTTCCGGCATCCCGGGGAAAACGGAAAAAGGAAAAAAGCGCCGGAAGAAATTTGCAATATTGCCGAAACGGTTTATATTTTTACGCAGAATTTTTCTTCCGTCGGCGTTCATTGCGGAGCGGTCCGGAGGTGTCGGCGGGGGAACTTGAAAGAAAAACAACGGGCTTTCCGCGTTCCGGTCCTTTTCCTTCGGACCGGAGGACTTTTCCGCGGATCCCGAGAGAAAGGTATAAAAATGAGAACGATCCGTACTTTTGCCGCCGCTGTCGGCGGCGCCGCACTCCTCACCTTTGCACAGCTTTGGGCAGCCCCCGTGCCCGTGGAGGTCAACGGG
>JAGAEF010000053.1 GCA_017613255.1 Lentisphaeria bacterium | reverse complement strand
GGTTTCCAGCTGAGATGGTTTCGGGGCTGAAAAAAAACACGACGAAGGTTTTCAGCCGAAGCGTGCCCGGCCGATGTTACGTTGTGGTTCCAGATGGGGACATTCGCCGCCCAGCCGATGTTACGTTGCTGTTCCAGTCGGCACGGTATTCATAGTTTTCATGGTATTCCCTGTTTCCCCAGCCAGGGCTGGAAACAAAAGAAGTGTTTTCTGCCTTCCTACAGCCGGAAAATGGAGCCGATCCTCTTTCCCAGAAGGATCGCGCCGGCGCCCAATGCGGCGGACATGAACGCCATCGTCCAGACGCCGAAGGCGCAGGCGGTGACGGGGCCCGATCCCAGGATCAAAGCAAGTTCCAGCAGAGCCTTGGTAATAGGATAAAATTCCGCCTTCTGCGCAAGAATGAGGGAGTCGGAAACCTCCAGCATGGAGAAACTGAAGGCGAAAAGCGCCCCCACAAGCAGATTGGCGGTGATGAGAGGAAGCGTGACTTTCGTGAATGCGCGAAACGGTCCGCTTCCCAGATTCCGCGCCGCGTTTTCCAGCTCTTCAGGCGTTTGTTCCAGCCCGGAGGAAACGCTTCTCACCACATAAGGGAGCCTTCTTACCGCATAGGCCGCCGCCAGAAGCAGCAGCGGATTGTCCACGGGATTGAAAAGCTGGTTCGCCCAGACATATTTGACGCTCATTCCCAGAAAACCGAAAGCCACCACGATCCCCGGGACCGCAAGAGGCGTCATGGCGAGAAGATCCAGTATGGAGGACCCCCGGAACTTCCAGCGCACCACGATGACCGCGATCAGGGTCCCGACGATCAGGGCGAACACCATGGCAAGGGAGGAGTATTTGAGACTGTTGATGATGGAGGGAATGACGATCTTGTGGGAGAGGGCGTTTTCGAAGTGCATGAAGGTAAAGTGCTTCGGAAGAAGCGTCCTGTACCAGGACCGGGAAAACGCCGTGAGAAGAAGCGCTATGTGGGGAGAAACCGCCAGCAGCGTGACGATGAGAAACGCTCCGGGAGCGGCTACGGCGGCGAGCCCTTTTGCCTTCACCGCCGACGTGCCCGCGCTCCCCTTTACGCTGCTTGCGTTTCCGTTGGTCCGCAGGAAAAACCGGGAGAGCACGTAAAGAAGAAGGGAAGAGATCAGCATCACCACGACAAGCGTGTAGGGGAGGGGATTGGTCCCGATCTCGTTGATGCCGTTGAAGACCTGCACCGCGGTGGTTCTCGTGAGCCCGAACATGAGGGGCGTTCCCAGCTCCGTGAAACTCCAGATCAGGACCAGACTGCCCCCGGCAAGAAGGCCGGGCTTCAGCAGGGGAAGGATGATCTTCCTGAGGATCGTGCCCTTGCCCGCGCCGAGATTTTTCGCCGCTTCCGTGAGCGCGGGATCGATATTGCCCAGAGAAGTAACGAGATTGAGATACATGATGGGGTAGAGGTGCAGGGCTTCGATGGCGCACACGGCCCAGAAGACGTTGTCCCCGGCAAGGAAGTCGATCCGGGACGCCCCCAGACGCACCAGAAGCGTGTTCAGGATCCCGTAGTGCCCCAGGATCTGCTGGAACCCCAGCGCTCCCACGAAGGGCGGAAGGATCATGGGAAGCATCACCGAGATCCCGCAAAGCCCTTTCCCCGGGAAATCGTACCGGTCGTAAAAGAGGGCAAGGGGAAGGGAGATGAGCAGAACGAGAGTTGTCGTCACGACGGCAATGCAGAGAGAGTTGAACAATCCCTGCACATAGAGCGCGTTGCGGAAGACCTCCCGGAAGAGGGAAAGCCTGCACCCCTGTTCCACCACGGTGAACACAGGGAGAAACAGAAACAGGGCGAAAAAGACCAGAAGAAGCGCCACGACGGCGAACTTTGCGGTTTTGGCGAACATGGTTATTTCCCCTCCCTTGCAAGGCGGGCGGCCTCTTTGTACTGTTTTCTGGCAAAGTCGCTCCACTCTCTTGTGGTACCGGCTATATCCAGAGCCGTATTGTTTTTGCTTTTCCTGAGCTTCTTTGCCGCGGCGGGGGCTTCGTGATAGGCAAAGGGGAGTTTTTCGAATTCCTTCATGGCCAGCGGGACCTTTTCCGGACCGCCTGCGGCAACGATGGCGCCCCAGGCTTCACGAAGTTCATCCCGCACGTCCAGCGCCACGCAGCGGATCAGGATGCGGATGAGGCTGAAGTACCTGCCCGTCCATTGGGACTTGTAGGTGAAGGAGAGGGCCGCCGCCTCGTAGGGGAAATAATCCGGATCGGTGCGCAATTCATAATATTTTTTCCCGTAGAGATCCTTCCTTACGGGGGAGTGGCGCAAGGTGTACTTTTCAGGACCTCCTTCCACGCCCTTCTTGAAGCAGAGAAGTTTCTGCCCTTCCGGGCCGATGATGAAATCCAGAAACGCTTCCGCCGTCTTTCTGTGAGGCGCTCCCCGGAGGAGCTGGACAGGGTCCGCCCCGATGCAGGTGCCGCCCTGCGGCGGGATGTATTCCACCACGGGGGAGCCCAGCTGGACGCGGTTCCACTCCTTTTCCGTGAGTCCGTAGAAGTCGATGGCGGTCCCGGCGGCGGCATTGCCGGTGGCCACCTCCCTTGTGACGCTTCCCGCGCTGTCGGTGATGGTCCTCGTGTTGGCCATGATCCGTTTCACCCGGTTGATCCCCCAGGCCCAGGCCAGGTCCATCTGCCGGGGAGAAGGGTGTTTTTCCTCCCTGGGGGGAATGATCTCGTGCATGGCCTGCTGGACGATGATCTCGTAGGACTTGTTGGCGGAGCCGGACTTGGTGGGGTCGGCGGCAACAAGGGTGTTGAAGTAGCATTTGTCCGCAAGATTCGCCCAGCGTTCCGGCGCCTTGAAATCCTTTCTTTGGGCCCCCAGTTCCTTAATGCGGTCGAAATTGCAGCAGATCCCGAAGGAGGAGAGGGTCACGCCGTAATACCTCCCCTGCGGGTCATAGATATACTCTCCCGCGAAAAAGCAGGGGATCATGTCCTCCTTGAAATACTCCGGATGGCGCTTCTGCAGGCCCCCGTCCACGGCATAGCCGTAAGAAGCGTTTCTCGCGTGTTCGAAGGTGCCCCCGCCGGCGAAAAGGTCGATCCCGATCCCCACATCCGATGAGAGGAATTTCTTCCGGGCAAGGACCGCCTTTTCCGGCGCGGAGGGATCCTTGAGGACGTTGGGGTCGTTGAAGGCGGACCCGATCACGTCGTCCCAGGGGGGATTGCCTTTGTCCTCCTCCCAGTACAACCGGAACTGGGCCGTGAAGCGGTCATGGATGTAGCGCACGATGTCGGAGGTCCCGCCGGGAGCGCGGTAGTCGATCCTCACGTCCCGCCCGAACCTCTTCCTGTAATACTTGCGGAACCCCTGCTCGAACTCGTATTTCATGGGTTCGCTGTGGGGGGAAATGATGACCAATACATCGGCGTTTCCGTCGGTGGGGGAGGCGAGAGAATCCTTCCGGAAGAGGAAGGGAAGTCCCCCCACGATCCCCACCAGAAGAAGGGCGAGAACGATCCTTTTTTTCATGGATCAGTCCTCCAGAACGACCACGTTGGCGGGAAGGACGGAAAGGAGATATTCCCGGCCCTTTTCCCGCAGTTCGGAAGAGTCTTCATTCACCTCCACGGTCCTGCCGTTTTCCGTGCGGAAGAGCATTTCGCTTCTCTCTCCCAAAAACGTGCCGGATTCATATTTCGCCTTGAAGGAATTGAGGGCGTCCCCGCTTTCCGCCACGGTGATGTGCTCGGGGCGGATGAGGACGGTGTGGCTTTTTTCTCCGGGAGAGGAGATCTCCGTCACGGGCAGGGGATTTGCCGAATGAAGGGTTCCCACATCCGTTTCGATGACGGCAAGGCCGTTTTCCTTCCCCTTTACGCGCCCCCTGAGAAAGTTGACTCCCCCCAGGAACGAGGCGGCGAAACGGGTACAGGGCCTCTTGTACAGATTGACGGGCGTATCCAGCTGCCGGATCTTTCCCCCTTCCAGAAGGGCGATCCTGTCCCCCATGCCCAGAGCTTCCCTGCGGTCGTGGGTCACGTAGATGGCGGTGAGGGAGTGCTCCTTGCACACTCTTTTGATCTCCAGACGCATCTCGTCCCGCAGTTTGGCGTCCAGATTGGAAAGGGGTTCGTCCAGAAGCAGGACCCTCGGTTCCACGGCAATGGCCCGGGCCAGCGCCACGCGCTGCTGCTGTCCGCCGGAAAGGGAGGGGGGACGCCTTGCGGCAAAGTCGCTCATGCGCACCAATGCCAGAGCTTCCTTCACCTTTTCTTTCACTTTCGAGGCGGGAAGCCCGGCACTCTTCGGACCGAAGGCCACGTTTTCGAATACGGTCATGTGGGGCCACAGGGCATAGTTCTGAAAGACCATGGCGGCACGGCGTTTTTCCGGGGGAAGAAAGGTAACGTCCTCCCCGTCGAAGAAGATCTTTCCCTCATCCGGCGTCACCAGTCCCGCAATGATCCTCAGCAGCGTGGATTTTCCGCATCCTGAAGGGCCCAGAAGGAAAAAGAGCTCGCCCTTTTTCACCTCCACATCCAGCGGAAGGAGGACGGGCACGTCCTTCGTATAGGCTTTGGAAATTCCTTCGATCCTGACTGTCGATGCCATGTATAGCCCCCTTTCCGTGCGGGAAAATCAGAGTTTTTCCACGGAAACGATCTGGGCAAGGCAGTTGCTTTCCCCGTTTGCGAGAGTCAGGGAATTGTTCCTTGCGTTGGCGGCCTCCACGCAGACCATGTCGTGATACTCTTCGTCTCCGAAGGCGGACATGGCCTTGGCCTTGTCGATCCAGGGATTCCACAGAACGGTGGTCTTGCTTCCTTCCTTTTCGATGCGGATCCTGCGCTTCATCACGGGGTCGGTGATCACCACGGTGTTTTCCGAGTCGTAGACGAAATCCACCTCGGAAGCGATCATGTATTCATCCGTATCGGTGACGCAGTTGGGGGTCATCTTGCCTCCCACGGTGTCCAGATAGCGCTGGCCCTTGAATCCGGCAAGTTTGATTTTGGCGGCTTCTCCCACCTTGAAGTAGGTGTGCAGCGCTTCGGAAAACTCTTCGGGAGCGCCGCTCCTGTTGGTGGTGTAGAGTCGCATGGAAAGCTTTTTGCCGAAGTTCACCACATATTTCGCCTCCAGATCGTAGGGGGCTCCCTGATAGAGCTTGAATTCGATGGTGTCGGAGCCGTCGTTCTCCCTTTTCGTACTGACCACGTCCCAGTACTGGAGCCGGGCCAGTCCGTGACCGGGTGCGCGCAGCGAGCCGAACCAGGGCCAGCAGATGGGAACGCCGCCCCGGATGCCGTTGGGGGCGAACTTGCTCTCCCTGGACATCATGAGGACCTCTTCTTCCCCTGCGGGAATGTAGGAGACCACATGGGCGCCGTAGGTGGTGACGATCCCCGTGCAGTATTCGTTCTTGATGAAGGCCGCGGGCAGGTCTCCCCGTTCCCAGATCCCGAAGATGATCCCCTGTGTGGCGAATTTTTCGTTGAGTTCCGCTGTAAGCGCGTTCTTGTCCATTTCTGCTCCTTTTTTCTCCCGGCAAAAGTCCGGGAACGTTTTTGGAATGATTTTTACGACTTTTATGGGAGTAAAAGATACCACGAAACGCGATTTTTGCAAGGAACTTTTCCCAAAAGTAGCGGAAAAGAGGGGGAAAAACGCGAAGGCGGAGCTTTCCGGGCAGTACCCAGCCGACGGTATGGGTATTTCCAGACGCACCCTGCCTATTCGGCCTATTTGCCCTCCATAGCGCAAAGCGCGGCGGAGGGTCCGGCTTATTCCCCAGCCCGGGCTGGGGATGGTAGCCATGTTTTTTCGCTCCGCGTCCCCCGGCCTATTTCCCCTTCGAGCCCTTGAGAACAAGCAGGAGGCTCATAAGGATCAGCAGGAAGGCGGCAAGGAACCGCAGAGTGAAACTTTCTCCCAGAAAGAGAATGGAAAACAGGATGGCAAGGGCCAGAGAAAGGTAGCCGAAAGCGCCCAGTGCGCCTGCGGAAAGGTACTTGGAAGCGCCCGCCCATGCGGGGATGGCAAAGCCGGAAGCGGCAATTCCCAGATAGAGGACGCAAAGAACGGTACGGGGGGAGGGGAGACGGCAAAGTCCCCCGGAAAAGGCGGCGGGGATCCCCAGAAGCGGGGCGGCGAAAAGCATGGCCCAGCAGGTACAGACCAATGGGCCGTATTTTTTCGTCGGCTCCACGGCGAGCACCGTATAGAGGCCCCAGGAAAGGCCGGAGCCCAGGGCCAGCAGGTCGCCTGCAAGCATCGTATGCGTACTGTAGACGTCCATTCCTCCTCCGCCGAGAATGAGAACGACTCCCGCAAGGCCCAGAAGGATCCCCGTGGTATTCCAGGAGTTGAAAGGCTCCTTGAGCAGAAGTCTGGCGAAAAGCACGGTGAAGAGGGGCGCCCCCGCCCCGAAAAGAGCGCTTCTTCCCGACGAGGTGTACTTGAGGGAGAGGGTCTGAAGGGATCCTTCCATGGCGATCCCCACGAACCCCAGAAGAAGAAAGGTTTTCCAGCTGCTTTTCAGGGAGGAAAAGAGTTTCGGACGTTCCTGCGGGAGGAGGAGCAGAAAGAGAAACACGGTGACATCCCCCAGAAGAAAGCGGTAAAACGCAATGGAAAAGGCATCGAACTCCTCCGGGGCCTCCCCGTAGAGAAAGCGGCCCACCGCCGACTGACTGCCCCAGACGGCAACCGAAGAGGCAGCAAGAAGGATCCCCTTGAAAAGATCGAATTTTCTTCCCGGACAAAGTTCCATAGATGTTCTCCCTTCCTTTACAGTAGCATGGCGGCATTTTTTTTCAAGCGGGGGACGCAAAGGTCGTTTATCCTTCCGGAGGGTTTTTTGCTCTCTTCTTCTCCCGAAACGTCACAATCT
Organism: Lentisphaeria bacterium; assembly: GCA_017613255.1. GTDB lineage: Bacteria > Verrucomicrobiota > Lentisphaeria > Victivallales > UBA1829 > RGIG5327. Next base: position 1,569 of record JAGAEF010000053.1, on the reverse strand, counting down.
GTAGTGCTCTTTTGCCGCACAGACCACTACCCGTAGTGGAAAAATGTGTTGCGATGTGTCGTTTGATAGCGGCGCAATTTCGGGCAAAAAGAAAATAACAAAAAAAATATTTTCCCCGTTTTCGTATTCGTTTTTTTTCGAAAAACGGGGATTTTTCTCCCCCCCGGATCCCGTTCCGGAGGAAAAGCTCCTTGCATTGTCTTTGCCTTGGGGTATATTAGATATTGTGTCGGGGGAATTGCCCATGCACTATATGTTGTGGTTTCCTTTCGTTTGACGTTCCCGGCAGACGAGGGGTTTTTTGTTGTCGGTTCCGGGGAGAGGAAGAAAAAAATGGTATTCGGTCTGCAGAAACTCACCTTGCTGGATTATCCGGGCCTTGTGGCCTGCACGGTTTTCAGCTCGGGATGCAATTTTTCCTGCCCCTTCTGCCATAACGGGACCCTTGCCAAAGGGGGTTCTCCGGAAGGATTCCTTTCCGCCGAGGAGGTGTTCTCCTTCCTGAAAAAGCGTTCCGGACTGCTGGACGGGATCTGCCTTACGGGGGGAGAGTTCCTTCTTCACAAGGAGAGCGTGGAGTTCATTTCCCGCTTGAAAGGGATGGGGTACAAGGTGAAGCTGGATACCAACGGCTCCTTCCCGGAACGGCTTGCAGAGGTTCTGAAAGGGAACATGGTGGACTATGTGGCCATGGATATAAAAAACTCTCCGGAAAAGTACGCGGAAACCTGCGGGAACGCTTCCGCGCTTCCTTTGGTGCGGGAGAGCGTGGAGATCCTGAAGGGTTCGGAGATCCCTTTCGAATTCCGCACCACCGTGACGGGCAAGTTCCACACCAAAGAGGACATTGCTTCCATAGGGGAATGGATCCGGGGGGCGAAAAGTTATTTTCTGCAGCCCTATATGGATTCGGAAGATATTTTGAAGAAGGATCCTTCCTATCCCATCGGGAACGAGGTTCTTGCGGAATTCCTTGCCGTGGCCAGAACGTTTGTGCCCGGTGCGGCGATCCGGGGAAGATGAGAAAGAAAAAGCAGCATACAAAATGCTTTGAGAAATAAACATAAACAGACAAAGAGGAGAGACAGGAAGAGATGTATCAAGTACAGAAGCGGGACGGGAAAAATGTGGAGTTCGACATCAAGAAGATCGCCGACGCCGTGAAAATGGCCTTCGAGGCGCAGGAAAAGCAGTACAACAACTCCATCATCGACTTTATCGCCCTGAAAGTCACCGCCGATTACGAACCCAAGATCAAGGAAGGGCTGATCTCGGTGGAGGATATCCAGGACAGCGTGGAATCCGTGCTGGTGCAGGCGGGCTACGCGGACGTGGCCAAGGCCTACATCCTTTACCGCCGTCAGCGGGAAAAACTGCGGAACACGGCCTCCACCATTCTGGACTTCAAGAAGACCGTGGACGATTACGTGAAGATCAACGACTGGCGGGTGAAGGAGAACTCCACGGTGACCTATTCCGTGGGCGGACTCATCCTTTCCAACTCCGGCGCCATCACCGCCAACTACTGGCTCAGCGAGGTCTATGACCAGGAGATCGCCAATGCCCACC
>JAGAEF010000052.1 GCA_017613255.1 Lentisphaeria bacterium | reverse complement strand
GGTGCAGGAAGTGGGAAAAAGCAGGGCGCAGAAAAGGGCGGGAAGGAAACGGGAAAGGGTTTTTCCGCTCATTTTTTCTCCTCCGTGCCGGCCGTGCTTCTGAACTTGGTCAGCGCCCGCAGAAAGAGGCCCGCAACGGGCAGATCATACTCTCCGGGAAGGTAGTGGATGACTCCTCCGGGGATCTGGGGTGTGCTGGGGAAGAACTGCCCGTACACGTTGTGGATGGGATGACGGAACCCTACCCCCGTGACGGCGCTTGCCGCCAGAGGATTGCACCCCAGAAGGAAGTCCAGACAGTGCTGGGCGTAAAAAGCGTACTCCTTTTTCCCGAAGATCCCGTTGGCGGAGGCAAGGATCAGCGCAAGGGAGGCGGCCCGGGAGGTGGAGGGGTTCCGGTGATGCACCAGCGGGATGGGGGAATCCGTGAAGGGGGGAGCCTTCGGCATGTCGTTGAGGAAATTTTTCCCATAGGGAACGGGCATACCGCTGGAGAGGGGGAAGAGGGAAAACTCTCTTACGATCATATCGCAATAGCGCTCCAAGGCTTCTTTCCACGCCTCTTTCCGGGGGGAATCCTGCCCCGAAAGGATCAGGTCCGCAAGAAACACCATGCCGGAGTGGTTGTGACCGTAGGAACAGTCATGAAAGGCGAGTTTCTCATTGTCCATCCTGTCCCGGAAGAGCCCGCAGGCCTCCCCCTTGGTGATCTGATGGGCAAGGACTTTGTCCATATCTTCCACGGTGCGCCGGAAATACTCTTCTCTTCCTGTCGCCAGAAAAAGATCCCACGCCGCCGCGGCGGAAGCGCAGTCCATTCCCGTGCAGTTTTTCCGGTTCTGCCAGTAGAAACGCGCTCCCTGCGTGCCCCGGGGAAGATCCTTGACGGAGGGCACGTAGGGCGTATCGAAGGCGGAACTCGTCTGCACATAGCGCCAAACTCTTTCGGCAAGAAAAAGTTTTTCTCCGGCATAGACGGGATCTTTTTCCCGGAAATAGCGGGCCCCTCTTGCCAGAAGCCGGCAGATGTTGTAGTGGACGGAGAGAGGGCCGGGGGTATCGTAATAGTCTCTTGCCCCCCAGCCCAGCGGGACGAACTGGCAGTCGTAGATGTATCCTTCCGGAGAGACGGTCTTGCGGAAATAATCCAGTCCCCAGCGCAGTTCCTCTTCGAAAATGCCGTCCTCCCAGACGGGTGAGCTTTCCTCCGCGTACCGCAGATAGCCGTACAGGGCCGAAGAACATCCGTCGTTCCAGCAGCGCAGGTCGCCGGACTGGTGGTAGCCGCCCCGCATGTCCAGTTCCTTTTCCGTGCCTTTGCCCCGCAGATGATCCATCTTCTGGTGGCAGACGCCCGCCCACCCCTTGGGGCTTCCGCATCTCTGCCAGGTGTAGAAGGTTGTGATCAGGCGTTCCAGCAGGGCATAGGGCTCTTTTTTGACCACGAAATTGTAACTTTTTTCCTCTCCGCAGCAGATCCGGTAGTCCCCGGGGGCGGTGATTGGGGAAATGTCCCCGAGAAACAAATCCCCGGACTTGCGGAGATCTCCCGTAAAGACCTCCTTCCAGGTGACGGATTCGTCGATGGTCTGTACGGAAAAGGTTTCCTCCTGAGGATTGTCCATGACGAAAACCTTCGGTGCGGAAGGGGAATAGCCGATGTGATTGTAGCGGAACAAAGTGCGCCTCCGTTTCCTGTTTTTTTGTGTTCTGCCCTAAATATAACGGCCCCGGCGGAAGATTGCAATGGGGAAGCGCTTCTTTTTGCCGTTTTTTGCCCCGGGCGAGGGAAAGATGGATTGAAAAAGAGGAGAAAAACCGTATAGTATAGCGGAAACGGCTTCGGAACTTTTCCGGGGCGGGACAAAGAAAGGAATGAAACGGTCATGGATCTGAACGGAATATGGGATTTTGCCTTTTTCCCGGATCGTTCTCTGGAAGAGATCGAGCCGGGAAAGGTCGTTTTTACCGGGGTGATGCCCGTCCCGGGGTGTTATGAGGAATTTACCTCGTTCCGGCGGGGGACCGGGGTTTATTTTCGTACATTCGAACTGGAGAAGGAGGAACTTCGTCCGGTCCTGCGCGTGGAAGGCGCCGGACAGAGGGTCCGCTTTTTCCTCGACGGGAAAACGATCATGGATTTTCCGCCGTTCCCCTATTCCGTCATGGAAAAGGAACTTCCTCCCCTCCGGGAGGGCGTGCACGAAATCGCAGCCCTCGTCGACAACCGGTTCGATCCGGAAAAGCTTAAACTGGTGCGTCCGGATTTCGATTTTTTCGCCTTCGGCGGCTTTTTCCACGGGATCACGCTGCTTTTCCGCACAGCTCCCTATTCTCTGGACCGAGTCAAGGTGACTCCGCTGGATCACCGCAGCGGCACGGTGGAACTGGATTTCGTTTTTTCCGGAAACGTGCCGGAAAAAGTGGAGCTGGAGTACGGGTTCGACGGCGGGAAAATGACCAAAGTCCTTTTGTCTCCGGGAGAAAAGATCCGCTGCGGTGTCCCGGATTTCAAGCTGTGGAGCCCGGAATCCCCCTTCCTGCATACTCTTTCCTGTCTCTGCAACGGAAAAAAGATACGGGAATCATTCGGGATCCGCACGCTGGAAGTTCGCGGCAAAGATCTTCTTCTGAACGGGAAAAGACTCTTCCTGAAAGGCTTCAACCGGCATGACTCCTGCCCGGTTTCCGGGGCGGCCGTGCCTGCGGACGTGATGATGCTGGACCTCGTCCATCTCAAGGAAATGGGCTGCAACTTCGTGCGGGGAGCCCATTACAAGCAGAGCGGCACCTTTCTGGAACTCTGCGACCGGATGGGGATCCTGGTGTGGGAGGAAAGTTTCGGCTGGCAGTACCGTGCCAGGGAACTGGCCGATCCCGCGTTCCGGGACCTTGTTCTGGAGCAGACCCGCATGATGGTGGAAGAGGATTTCAATCACCCCTCCGTCATCTTCTGGGCCTTCATGAACGAATTCCATTCCGGCAGCCGGGAGGGGAGGATCATGACGGAATCCCTCTGCTCCATGATCCGGGAAAAGGATCCCTCCCGCCTCGTCACCTTTGCCTGCAGCTGGATCAGGGAGGACATCTGCTGCGACCTCTGCGACGTGATCGCCTTCAACACCTATCCCGGCTGGAACGAAGTCTCTCCGGACGAGCCCGTACAGCTTCTGGAGGAGGATCTGGACGGCATCATCGCCTTCTTCCGGGGGAAATATCCGGAGAAACCCCTCATGGTCGCCGAAATGGGCCTTTGCGCCGAATACGGCAGAAGGGATCCTTACGCGGCCCAGTGGACGGAGGAGTTTCAGGCGGAATTCTACAGCGCCGTCATCCGCAAAATCGCCTCTTCCGGCGAATTCTGCGGACTCACCTTCTGGCAGCTGAACGATGCCCGGAGCTACCTGCGGAAAGGGGCGCCGCTGCGGGTCAAGCCCTTCGGCATGAATCTGGCCGGAGTGTACGATATTTACCGCCGCCCGAAACTTGCCGCTTCCGCCGTGGGCGCCCTTTTCCGGGAGATGAAGTTCTGAACGGGAACGGGAGAAAAGGCTCAAGGTCGCCTTGAGACTTTTCCCGTGTTTTTCCGCTCTGCGTTCCCCGGCGCTTCACGGCAGACGGGGGAGGTGTTTATCGATCTCTTCCGCGTAGAATTCGTCGGGATGGAGTTTGACGACGAAACGGTGAGGACCGTCCGCACGGTGCAGAAAATGATTCGCCCCGTCGGCGCCGTTCAGCTGCGCCTGCCCGTAAACGCACTTGTATCCGGCCTTTTCCGGGTCGCCGGCAAGGGCAAGGAGAACGAGCATGGGATCCCAGGAACTGCGTCCATGCGGTGAACCGTGATCCTCCATCACCTGCCGGAGCAGATCCCCTTCCGGGAGATGGCCGCCGCTGATGACGCTGTGCCCCGCTTCCCAGCCCAGAAAGGTGATCGGCGTAGGCCAGAACCGGCAGAGAAGTTCCCCGCTCTCTCTCGTAAGGGCGTTCTTGCAGAAATTGTACTCTTTTCCTCCGTCCTCGTCCCATTTGCCCGCCATGATCCACAAGTGCCGGACCTTTTCCCGGACAAGAGTAAGATCCTCTTCCCGTTTCAGCAGTCCGGCAAGGTCCTGCGTAAATCCGATGGAAAGGATCTCCAGTTCCCGGAACGCGGCTCCGGCAAGTAGTTTCCGGTAAAAGTCCGCGCTGTCCGGGACGTCGGCATTTTCCCGCAGGACGACCTTGCCGCAGGCGGCCAGATGCTTCTGGTAAGGGGGAGACCCTGCAAAGAGAGTGGCGGAGTGATCCACGCCCAGAGGAACGAATACGCCCGAATCCCTTGTGAACACGTCCAGAGAGGCAACGGAATATTCCATGCAGGCATTGATGTTGATGCCCGCGATCTCGCACTCCCTTTTCCTGTGAGCGTTGCAGAGGATGCGCACGGCCATTGCGTCATCGCAGTCCGTCCACCAGTCCGTATCCAGAATCAGTCGGCGCATGAAACTTCTCCTTTTTTTCAGTCTTTTCCCGTCCGGGGTAAAAATAGCATTTCCCGGGAGGATTGCAAGGTCTTTTTCCCCTTTACACGCAGGAAAAGTTGCCGGATTTTCGTTTTCCGGCTTGAAAAAACGCTTCTGCGCGCAATATTAAAAGAAAACCATCCTTTTCCGTCCGGGGGAAAGCTCCTTTTTTCCCGGCGGAAAAAACAATCAAGCGGAGGTCTTTGGACTATGACGGCAAAAACGGGAAAGTGCGCGTGCAAAGGCAAAACGGAGACACGCAAAACAGTGAGAGTCGGCTTCATCGGCTACGGGATCCAGGCAAGAACGGTTCTTGTGCCCAACTTCATCAAGCAGGAGAGCGTGGTGGTCAAGGCCGTCTGCGACTGCGACCGGATCCGCAGGGAGGCGGGGGCGGAGTTCGTCAACGCCTACTACAGGGAGAACAGGAAAGCGCGTCTGGCCAAATGCAAAGCCGTGGCGGATTTCCGGGAGATCCTCCGGGACGGGGAGATCGACGCCGTCTGCATTGCCACGCCGGACCACTGGCACGCCTATATCTGCTGTGCGGCCATGAAGGCAGGCAAGGACGTCTATTGCGAAAAGCCGCTCACCTACTCCGTGGAGGAGTCCATACTGGTGATGAAGGCGCAGAAGAAGTTCAAAAGAGTCTTCCAGACCGGCTCCATGCAGCGTTCCTGGCGGGAATTCCGCACCGCCTGCATGATCGTGCGCAACGGCGGGATCGGCAAAGTCAAGTATGTGGACTGCAACTACGGCAACGCCTCCGCCCAGAACAATACGGATATAGCCAAGTTCCCCGCCAATCTGGGAGGACCTTCCCATCCTCACCGCTTCTTCTGCCAGTGGGACGGCCCTGCGGGCAAAGTGCAGGATGTGGCCACCGAATCCGCCCCCAACAAGGATGTGGACTGGGATATGTGGCTGGGGCCCGCCCCCTATTCCCCCTATTCCGACCAGTGCGCTCCCCGGGGCGTGGCCAAATTCTATCCCATGTTCTGGCGTTTCGACGACAATTACGGCACGGGCTACAACGGCGACTGGGGCGCCCATCATCTGGACATCGCCCAGTGGGGGCTGGATATGGATAAGTCCGGCCCGGTGAAGGTGATCTGTTCGGAAGAGCCTCACTCCGTCAATCCTCTCCACGGCGGCCGCCGTCAGTTCGGCATGAAGTTCATCATGTCCGACGGCACCACCATCTTCCACAATCCCTTCGGGACGTGGGGGACCGTCTTTTACGGGACCAAAGGGATCGTGGCGGTCAACCGGGGCCGCATCGCCGTCTGGACGGGCAGAGGGGTTAAACCAAATGCCCAGATCCGGAAGGCTCTGGAGGACGCCTCCTTCGACAAGATGAAAAAGATCGCCGCCTCCGTGGGGGCGGACTATGGATTCGATCCTTCCCACAAGAAGGACGACCGGCTGAAAAACTGTCTCGACACGCTGGACGCTTACTTCGAACTGGAGAAGGCTCCCCTTCAGCTTTACAAAAGCCCGCAGCAGGAAAAGAACTTCGTGGACTGCTGTCTTTCCCGCAAGGAGACCATCTCCCCCGCGGAGACGGGCGCGCGTACGGCGATCCTCTGCCAGCTGTGCAACCTGAGTTACGTGTACGACAGTTCCTTCGACTGGGATCCGGTGAAATGCACCTTTGCCAATCACACCGGCGACCCCGCATGGCTGAAGCGGCCCTATAACCGCAACGGCTGGGACATCAAGCTCTGAACGGAGAAAAATTTTATTTTATCGCAAACCCTAACAAAAAAACAGGAGAAAATCATGTACGGAAACATCATCGGAAAGACTCTGGCCCTCTGTCTCTGCCTGACCCTCTGCGCAAGCGTGTACGCTTCCGAGTGCCCGTGGCCTCTGGCAAAGGACTACAGTCAGGACACCAAGCCCATCCAGGAATACGTCAAGCAGCTGGGCACCGTCACCAACAGCAAAATAGTGGGAGATTTCCGCAAACAGCTGCGCGCCCGGGTGGCGGAGGACGAGAAGATCGTCGCGGCGGGGGACAAGCATCCCAAGTATGAACAGGCCAAGGCGGAACTGGACCGTTACGAGCTTTTCCTCGACGTCATGGGGCATCGCCTCTGGTTCATTTTCCACGGAAACGTGGATTTGGAAAAGAACAACGTCACCTTCGATTACGCCCAGCTGGCTATCCCCAGATCCAACGTCCGGGTGATGAGCCAGGACGGCAAGAACGTCTATTTCTTCAAGAACGGCGACCGGGTCTTTCTGGAAGGGGAAGATCTGAAGGAGGTCCAGAGGCAGTTCCGTCAGATGTACTATACCCTCTACTTCCTTCAGGGAGTGGATAAGCCGGCATTCAAGAAGTACCGCGCCATTGCGGATACCTGCCTGAGGTACACCAGCATGGCCATGAAGAACAACAAGCCGGAAAATGTGGATTATCACCCCATGCCCAAGCCCGGCAAACTCAATTCCCTTGCCCAAAAAGCTCTGGAAGAAGCCAAGAAGAGCGACAGCTACAAGGATGCCATCGAGGTGGTCATCGACGCCGACGACTGGACCATCGAACGCAACAAGGCGGGCATCATTCTCCGCCGCAAGGTGGGAGCCTGGGTCATCAAGCAGATGCCCAAGTGCAAGCGGGCTTTCCGCTGTCAGTTCGCCGAACCCTTCCAGGGCAACGGCTACGGCGAACTCAAGCTCTACGGTGTGGGCGGCGGCCAGTTCAACATCAAGTAGTCCGATCCCGGTCCGGGAGAAGAGCGTTTTTTCTTCTCCCATTTTCCAAGTCCTCCCGGACACGCGTTTTTTTTCACGGAAAAACGGGTCCGGGAGCTGTTTTTTTCAAAAAAACACCGAAAAGAAGGAAGACGGTGTTGAAAAACGCCGTGTCACGCCTTACAGTATGCCTGAAAGCCCTCCCGGGCATTCCGCGCTTTTCCCGGAGGAGTCCGAAAGCGGATCGTTTTTTCCATTGGATAAAAAACAGCAAGGAGGAAGAAATGAAAAGAGTCTCCCCGTGCCGGAAAAGAGGAGCGTTCACGCTCATCGAGCTTCTGGTGGTCATCGCCATCATCGCCATTCTTGCGGGGATGCTTCTTCCCGCGCTGAACCGGGCAAGGAAGACGGCGCAGAAGATCTCCTGCGCCAACAACATGTCCAACGTGGGAAAGATCCTCATGCTTTACGGAAGCGATTACGGGCATTACCTTCCCGGATCCTACGACACCAACTACGGGCTGTGGATCTTCCGGGTGGCCGAGTACCTCAAGGCTGCTCCAAGATCCACGACCACCACCACCAGATACGGGCGCTACCCCACCAGCGGCGGATACCAGTACCGCTACATGCTCCGGCCCGCGTCCAAAGGTCTGGTCCTCTACTGCCCCTCTCTTTCCTCCACGCCGGAACGGGCGCGTCCCGCCAATATCTGGCACTCCATCACCTCCTATTCCATCAACCACTATCTCTCCTATACCAACTACAGCAACGATTCGACGAGTGTCTGGAACAATTTCACGTGGGAAAGGTATGACTCCCCCCAGATCAAGAACCCCAGCCGCCGTCTCCTGCTCGTCGAAAGCGATCCCCGCATGTTCTGCCGGGGAACGGACGGCAACCAGTTCAACTGGGAACTGCATGACAAAAGCGTCAACGCCGTTCTTCTGGACGGACACGTGGAATCGGGCAATCACAGAAAGTACATGATCACGTCCACGGATTCCGGCGCGTGGAAATACAACAAAAACGAGTGAAAAAACGGAAAATATACCGAAGAAAGGATAAAGAATGAAAGCAGCAGTGAAAAAAGGATTGACTCTTTCCCTCGCGGCGGCCGCCGCTCTGGGCATGGCCGAAAGCGTGAAACTGGAAAACGATTTCATGTCCCTTGTGGTGGAACCCGATGCAGGAGCGCGCATCTCCTCCTGGGAACTGAAGAAATATCCGGAAAGTCTGGTGAAAAGCTGGGGCGTGACCAAGTCCGGCAGAAGATTCAAGAAAGCGAAGAAGACCATCTACTCCGGCGGCGTGCTGGGGGGCCACATGTGCGGCGCCTATGAGGATGAACAGCTGGATGCCGTCTACAAGGTTCTGGAAAAGTCCGCCACCTCCCTCAAACTGAGATGGCTGAACCGCTTCGCCCTTTTCAGCGGACTGGAAGAGATCCGCACCATTACCCTTTCCGGCGGAGAGCTCAAGGTCACCTTCACGGTGAAGAACGCTTCCGACGAAAAACGGGTGATCTACTACCGCCTTCAGGATTTCATCGGAACAGGCAAAGAGCTGGGGGAACAGGCCGTTACCGTCTATGCCTCCAGGGAGGGGATCACCGCCACCGCCTTCCAGAAAGGGGAGACCAAAGCGGTCATGGAGCTTGTCGCCCCCTGGTACGCGCAGGTGAACTTCCTTACCGGGTGCGGGCTGAAGGTCACGGCCTCCGGAGCCCCGCTTCGCAACGTGATGTTCTATACGGGCGGAGCAAGCGGACGCACCGGAGAATTCTTCTGGGTCCCCGCCAAACTGGATCCGGGCAAAAGCTGGGAGGCGACCGTAACGTACTCCTTCTTCGACTTGAAGACGGAAAAAGGGCTCCTTTCCGCGGAAAGCATCAATGGGGCAAGACTGCGGGATCTGAACAAGAAACAGGTCCCCGCCGCCTTCAACTGCAAGTATTCTCCCGCCTACGGCACGGCGGTCATCACCCCCGTTTCCGCAGGCGGAAGCATTCCGCAGGGAATGATCCTGGAACGCTTCAAAAGCATGTCCGAACTCTCCCTTTCCGGGGCCAAAGGCGAGACCATCCTGGGAGCCTTCTCCCTTACGGCCCGCAAAGGAATTTCCAAAGGGGCCACCTCCTTCGGCAAATTCCAGGATGAAAAGGGCAATGTGCTGGATCTGGGAATCGACCCCTACTTCATCACCCGGGACGGCGCGGACTATATGACCAGAAACTGGAAGTATGCCGACGGCTTCCCCGCGGAAGCGGCCAACGCCTGGAGCAAACTTCCCGCCGACAAGGAGATCACCCCCTTCTCCCTGAAGAAGGACGAGTCCGCCCACTTCCGCTTCTATCTTGCCGTTCCGGCAAAGGCCGCCGCCGGGGTCTACACGGGCAAGTGCACGCTGCGTCTTTCCGGGAAGGAGGAGCTTTCCTTCCACATCAAACTGCGCGTCTGGGATTTTGCGCTGGAACTCCCCAGGGACAAAGGGTACGGAGCCTTTTCCACCTTCAGCCTTGTCGGCGACTCCCACGGCGCCGCCAAGTACGGTTACAGCAAGGAAAACTTCAAAAAGGCCATTGCCGAGTGGACGAAGAGGAACTGGAGAAACTACGTGCTTTACATGGGCACGCCCGAAAACATCCTCTGGGCGCTGGATGAATTTGCCGCGGCGGGCTGGAGAGACGCCCGTTTCGTGGTCATCCGGCCCCATGTCCCCTACAGGAAGCTCATGGAGCGGTACGGCAAGTACAACTTCACCTTCCTGCCCTGGGGCATCGACGAACCCACCAACTACGCCATGGTGAAGGAGTGCGGCAAAAAGTACGAACGGTACGAAAAGAATCTGGACTACCCCAACATGAACTTTTCCGCCAATACGCCCCTTTCCCTTGCCATCATGGATTCCCTGCCCAAGACCCATCCCACCATCGCCGTCACCGGGAACGTGATGTACTTCGTGGACAAGACGAGAGAGCTTGCCGGCCAGAAGAGAATGAACTTCTGGTACGCGGGAACGCCCAAACGGGACGTTGCGGGAAGACTGCTCCGGGGGATCTATGTATGGAAGGAACCCACCGCGGGCATGATGGACTGGGGCGAAATGGCGGGGGCGGGTACCCTCAAGAACGGGTTCCACGCCTTCCTTGCAGACGGCGAACTGCGTCCCTCCCAGAGACTGGAGAATATGAGTCAGGGACTTACCGATCTCCTGTACCTCAATACGCTGGAACAGACCGTCGCCCGCGCTCCCGCAAAGAGCAAGGCAGCCGAAGAGGGCCGCAAGTTCCTGAACTGGATCCGTTCCCGCTTCGGGATCGACTATACGGGGGAGGGCGCCGAGATCAATTTCGAATTTCTGGATATGATCCGCGCGCAGGCCGCCGTTCTTACGGAAAATATCCTCAAGGAAGGAAAGTAAGCCATGCAAAGTCTTTCGCTCCGGAACGGGCTTTTTCTTACGCTGTTTTTTGTTCTCTCTCCCTTTTTGGGCGCCTTCGGGCAGGAGAACGGGGCAGTTTTCGAAAAAACCTATGAGAAGCCGCTTGCCGTTTCCGTCTATGTCTGGTCCATAGACATGGACAAACCCTTCATGGAGAAGGTGCGGAAACTGGAAAAACGCTTCATCCGGGCGGAAATGGAAGTTTCCGGTACGGACGAAAACCTCCTTGCCGGAGCGAAATTCAAGATCTTTGCAAAAGACAAGAAGAATACGGTTCTTGCCCCTCTCTTCTGGAGGCGGAAAGTCACCGGGGAAAAGCGCGTTTTCAAGGGAGAATTTGCCCTGAATACGGAAGAATTCAGCCGCATGCTTTTCCTTGTTTACAACTGCGGGGAGAAGGGGACGCTTTGCGCTCACCGCATCCGTGTGGAAATTTCCGACGTTCCCCTTCCTCCTCCCGCTCCGGCGAAAAAGGTCAAAAAGCCTGTCAAGACCTCTCCCCCTCCCGAACCGGAGGAGACTACGGCAAGCGCGGTATTCGAGAAAAATTTCGAGTCTCCTCTCAAGGTGACCAAGTATGTATGGTCCCTGGATATGGATAAAAAGTTCTCCGCAACGGTAAGGAAGCTCAAGAATCAGGATCTCAAGGTGGAAATGGAGGTCTCCTCGGAGGATCCCGGAACGCTGGCGGGGGCGAAAGTGAAGATCTTTTCCAAAAAGAAGGGCGGCACGCTGCTTGCCCCCATCTTCTGGAAAAAGAAGGCAGCCGCGGAAAAGACTCTTTACAAGGGAGAGTATGCGGCAAAGACGGAGGAGGCCTCCAAGGCCCAGTTCCTCATCTACAACTGCGGGGAGAAGGGGACGCTTCTTGTCCACCGCATCCGCGTAACGGTTTCCGGAGACTGCCGGACGAAGGAGGAAATGAAGAAGAAAAGCGGAGGCAAGACCATCGACCCCAAGGGCCCCGTCCCTCTGACTCCCCTTGCCGTGAAACGGGACTTTTTCCCCGCGGGCGTCTATTTCTACCTTTCGGAAAAAGTTCTGGGGGGCACCCCGGAAGAAGCGGAAAAGAAATTCCGCGCCTGCATGAAGGATCTTGCGGACCACAGCTGCAATACCGTCTATCTTTCCGGGCTCTCCGGGAATGCGGAACTTCTCAACAGGTATTGCAAAATCGCCGGCGAATACGGACTCAAGGTCTTTGCCCAGGGGAACGGCCCATTGTACGTCCAGCCCGGCAAGGGGCCGGATTACTTCGAGAACGTGACCTTGAAGGCCATGCGCAGAAGCCTGCCCAGGATCCACGGGGAGAATCTGGAAGGCTTCACCGTCAAGGAGGAGGTGGATCCGGAACCCTATGCCGTGGATCTCATGCGGCGGGCAAGGGAGGAGCAGAAAGCCCTCATGAAGAACGTTTCCGCCTATACTTTGCACAACCGTCTGGACGCCATGGCCATGGACGACGATCCCGCCCGCCAGCCGGACTGGTACTCCTTCGACATGTACCGCTTCAAACTGCATCCCGCCCGGAACGTCATCATGACGCCTTCCAAGGCGGCCAACCGGATCCGCACCAATCTGGAGATCGCCTATCTGCACGCGGCCGGATTCGGGCGTCCTCTCATCTTCACCGGGCAGGCCGTGAAGGTGTATACCACGGTGAAAAGTACGAAATATACCAGGGCAAGCGGATTTAAAGAGGTTTCTCCCGGCGTATGGAAGGGCTATGCCCGGTATATGCCCAAAAATGCCATGTATCTGCAGTTCTACCTTGCCGTCATGTCCGGATGCCGGGGATTCCTTGCCTACCACTACATGAGCGGTGCTTCCGAACAATCTCTGGTGGATAAGGATCTCAAACCCGCATTCTACTGGACGGAAATGGGAGAGTGCCTCAAAGAGGTGAAAAAACTCTTCCCCCTCTTTGCCTCATGGTACAAGCAGCCCCTTTCTCCGGAGCTCAAGACCAGCTCCGCAACGGTTCCCGTGCGGGAGTTCCGGCACCCGGACTTTCCCGGGCGCTTTCTCCTGCCCGTAAATACGCTGATCGCCCATTGGGACAAAACCAACCCCATTCTTGCGGGCGTAAAGACCCAGCTCTATTCCGACGAGGAGAACTTGCAGGGCTTCCAGTGGGCGGAGCCGCAGAGTTTCTCCCTGCTTCTTTCCGGAGAGGAAAAGCTCTATGACCTTCTCACCGGAAACGAGGCGGATGCGAAAAAGATCACGCTTGAACCCGGCAGAGGCAGGATCTTCTATCAGGGGAAGAAGAAGGATCTGGATGCGGTCCGGGCCCGGTACGGCCTGTAAAAAAAGGCTCCGGAACTACCTTCTTGCCGACGCCAGCGTATAGAGAAGCATGGCGCAGAGCATGAGGAATGCCATGAGAAGACGTTTCCCCCAGACCTTTTTGGAAACGTCTTCTTCCGTTTTCTCCCACCCCAGACGCAGAAGGATCATCCCCAGCAGGACGGAAAGAATGCCTCTTCCCGACTGGAGGATGTTGCCGAACACCACCCCCAGAAGGCCGAAGCAGACCAGAAGAAGCAGGATGGAGGAAAAATAGGCGAAACTGTAGGGGATCACGTCCAGAAGCTCCCTTTTCGCAGGGCGGAATTTCCAAAGAGCCGCGGAGGCGGCAAGCCCCATCGCCGTGAAGCACGCTCCTATGGCCGCAAGGGAGCGGAGGAAAACATGTTCCGCGGGCATGAGGGTTACCAGTTCCCCCAGACAGATGTCGCACAGCGCATAGAAGACCACCGCAAGAATCAGCCACAGGAGGCTGGAAAGCCCCATGGAAAGCCCCGTCAGATTCATTCCTGCCGCCGCAAGGGCGCACAGGACCACGGCAAACCATTGGGGAAAGGAGAGGTTCTGCCCCAGAAGCGAGGCAATGAGGGCAAGGGGGATGAGTTTCAGCCCCAGCAGGGAGGAGGCTCTGGTGGCTTCCACCTTTTTCAGCAGAAGGAAGAAACTCGTCTGCCCTATGAGGAAGAAAACCACCTCTCCCAGCAGAAAGCCCCAGAACCTTCCGGAGGAAAAAGGGATCCTTACGAAGAAAAGCGAGATCCCCAGCGCAGCCAGCCCTCCGAAGATCAGCACGAACTGGGAGAAGATCGAAAGCCGCACCGGATCCTTGTGCTTCCGGATGAAGGCACGGGAGAAGACGTAGCTCACGCTCATGAACAAGGCGGAGGCAAGCCCCGTAAGAATCCCGACGAGCAGCATGGAACCTCTTTTCTACTTGAGAACTTCCGTAAAGGGGATCGTTTCCCAGCCGATCTCCGGGGTAACGGGCCGTATGGGGGTATCGATCCCTTTTGCCTCCAGCTCCTTTTGCAGGGGATAGCGGAAGAAGGTGGTGGATTTCACCGTCATGCCGCCCCCCTTGTGCAGGATCACGTGATCCAGAACGGTGCCTTCCGGATCCTGCATGGTCAGCTCGATCTCCTTTTCCCGGATATCCGCTCTCGTGAGGGAAAAATCCACCGTACTGCAGGAAGGGCCGGAGTTGATGTAAACGGGGAAACAGATGTTGTCCCGGTCGAACTCGCCCATGGCGTACTGCCTGGCGAACTTCTTTTCCTTGTTCAGCGCCCCCCAGACCTCGCCGGAAACCGGATCGAACCGGAAGGGGCAGTGCACATCCCCGCAAAGCCAGAGATCCAGCTTGCATTTCGGGTTCTTCCCGTAGAAGGCCTTCTGCAGGAAGGAGGCGATCTTTTCCGCATAGTAGGGGGCGATCCACTGGAAGGGGGCGGCGTGGGCCAGCACGATATGGTATTTGGCGTTTTTGCACTCCTCCGTTTCGATCTCCCGCATCAGCCACTCTCCCTGCTCCCGGAGATAATCGTCCAGATCGGTGCGCACGGTATAAAGGTGGGGCATGGCGGCGTGCATGGGCTTGTCTTCACCCGTATCCAGCATGAAGTAAAAAACATCCCCTCTGCGGAAGGAGCCGTAGGTCCTGCCGAAATACCGGGGGAAGCACTGGGATTCTCCCCGCAGTTCATGATTGCCCCGGATGATGGCCAGAGGCTGACAGGGACCGCTTTTTTTCAGGAGATCGAAGCAGGAACCGAAAAAGGCGGCGACAAAGTCGGTGCAGTCCGAATCCATGTCTCCCAGAAACGCCATGAATTCCGTGTTTTCCGTGTTGCAGTTCCGCAGGAATTTTTCCGCCACCAGACGGCTCCTTTCGTATTCGTTGGTCTGCAGATCGCTCAGGGCGTAGAAGGAGTGCTCCACACCCTTTTCCGGGAAGGTGCGGAACGAGTTTTTGAAAACGATCTCGATGGCGGGGGCAAGTTCATTGAGCCGCAGGATCTGGAACTCGTACAGGGTATTTTCCTCCAGGGAATCCAGTTCGAAAATATGATTTTCCCGGGGCGTTTTCTGCCCGCAGACACAAGTCCATTTTTCCGTCCATTTTTCGCTGCTTCCCGCTTTTCTGTACCGGATGCCGCAGATCACTTCCGAATAGAAGATGGCTCCGACTTTCATGCTGTGCACGGAAGGGGTGAAACACCAGGGCGTGCAGGCCATCTCCCGGTTCTTCCGGAGGGCGTTTTTATAGTATCTCGTGCTCAGCACGGGGCCGACATTGGAAAGAATGTTTTCCGTAACCGGCATGAAGGTAAAGTCCCAGGTGGCTCCGCCCCGGTTGGTCAGCGCGGCAAAGGTATTGTCCCCTTCGTTAAGTTCCATGCGGAAGAGGTGGGAGAGCGGGGCAACGGCTCCGTTGTTGCCGTGTACGCCCAGATCCACGGCGGTTTTCCCGTTGATGAACCCGGTGAACCACCAGTCCACCGCCACGCTGAAGGTGTACGTTCCGGCGTGTTCGGCGCGGATGGTGCAGAGCATCAGGGCGCCGGACTTGATGGGGGCCTTGAAGTTCCGCAGATCGTCCAGATCGGCGGTTTCGCCGTTTTTCAGGGTAAAAGAGTAGGTTTTGCCGGGGAGAACGCCCGTTTTCGAGGAAGAAAGGGCATCCTGCAAAGTGTACTCGTCTCCAAAGGAGACGCACCAGGAGGAAATATGGATCTCTTCGGGATATTTTCTGTCCATGGTTTTTTCCTGTGAATGGGGGTTGAAAACCGTTTGTTCCCGCGAAAAAGCGGAACACTTCTTTAATATATCACGCAACGGAGACTTTTCCACTTTTTTCCCTGAAGAACGGAAAAGAATCTGTCTCCCCATGCCGCAAGGCTCGAAACGGCGCTTTCGTTCCCGTCCGGGAAAGAGGACCATGCTCCTGAACAGGAAGATGTTTTGAAAATATAGGATTATTTTTGAACTCGACTTGATTTTTCTGCTTGACAAATTAATGATGGCCCGTTACTTTAAAAGTTGGAATTGTCAGATCGGTCCAAAGAATGCTCTGCATGAAAAATCCGGAAACGCTGCAGTTTTAAAGGAGTACAACAAGGTGAAAGTTTTCGCCGTGCTTGTGTGTTTCAACAATGAAGCCTACATCGATGAATGTATAGGCTCTTTTCTCCGATCCTCTTTTCCCGTCGGGATCGTGGTCGTGGAAAACGCATCGGCGGACGACTCCCTGAAAAAACTCCGGAAGTACGGTAAGCAGATCACGATCCTGCCCCAGAAGGAGAATCTGGGATTCGGGATCGGGAACAATCTTGGCGCAAAATATGCGCTGGACCACGGCGCCGATTGGATATTGTGGCAGAACATGGATACGAAAATTGCGCCGGACTGCATCGAAAAACTCATCCGTGCCGCCGGAACGACGGGAAAAGATGCCATTTTTTCTCCCTTCCCGATGACCTACAGCAACCTTCCGGACCTTGGTTTTTTCGCCAATGCCCTCTCCCCCGATTCCGGAGAAATGGAGGTACGCAAGTTCGTCGCCGATCTTTACGGCAGAAAAACTCCGGCAATCTGTTACCGGAGCAATCTTCTTGCCGGCGCATCCCTTTTCGTCTCTTCGGAGGTCCTGAAAAAGGCCGGAGGATTCTGCGAACTCTTTTTCCCCGCTTATTATGAGGACTCGGAACTTTTTCAGCGGTATCAATATTACGGCTGCCGGCTGTTTTTCGTGCCCGAAGCCGTCTTTTATCATGATCTGGAAAACCGGTCCGGGGGCAGGATCACCTACTCTCATCTGCTTTGCGGCGAAGCCTATTATGCCGCGCTGAATCCGGCTCTCTCCTTTTCCCGGACCTACGGTCAGTCGCTTTTGCTCCGGTTTCTGAAATCCGTACTGTTTTTCCTCTCCCTGAACATGCCTCGTTTCAAGGAAGAATTCCCCGCGTTTCTGATGCTGGTTTTCATGTGGCGCCGGGTGCGGAAATGGAGGAAAAGGGTATTGAACAAGGAGTCCTTCGGCTTGAAGGATTCCCTTGACGGCGTCCCGTTCCCCATTTATCTTTCCAAATACAGAGAGACTTCCTCCCGGAGCGTTCCGTAAGAAGCAGTTCTTCCGGAGGTTATGTTCCGTCAGAAGGTCCCTTCCAGAAAAAATTTCCGGATGAGGGAGGCGGTCCTTTCATCGAACTGCATCCCCGCGTGGGTTGCACTCGTACAGGCAACGCATTCCGCATCCGGGGCAAGGGCGGAGGAGAGTGCCACCATGCCGTCGGCCTCCTCCCGGAAAAAGAGCCGGCCGGGAAGCGCGGCATTGTTGGTGCTTACGATAAGGGCGATCCGCAACGCGGGCAGGGCGGGAGAAACGATTGTCTGCCGTGCGGACCGTTTCAGGGCGTGAAGCGGTTTCCAGATCCGGCCCGCTCCCGGGATCGTTAGAGCAATGTCCGCAAGAAGCGAGCCCGCATGGGGAGTCCCCACGCAGACGAGTTTTTCCGCATTTTCCGGCCGGACGTTTGCCAGATATTCCCTTGCCAGAAGGCCCCCCATGCTGTGGGCGGCAATGTAAAGGTGTTTGTACTTTTCCGGATGGGCGGAAGCAATGCTTTCCGTGAGGCGGGAAAGCATCTCCTGAAAGCTCCCGAAACTTGCGGGAAGATCCGGCACAAGGATGTGGGGGAAGGTGTCTTTAAGCGCGTTTTCCCAGAAGCGCATATCCTTTGCCCCCCGGAGAAATCCGTGGACGAGGACCACCAGAGCGTCATCTTGTGTGCCGTGTTCCATGAGGGTTTCTCCTGCCGAAGGGGGCGAAAGTTACGGCGTCGGCTGCGGAACCTTTTCCGCCATCTCTTCCGCGCGAAACTTCATCAAACTATAATAATCCGCCACGCGCAGGACGCTCTGGGGGATCTCCGATGTGGAAAGGATCACCGCATAGGAGTCCTTGTCCTCCGGGGCGAATCCGTGCATCCCGTTGAGGGGTTTGCCCCCCATGTCCGAAGGAACGATCTGGATCCCTGCGTCCAGAAGGAAAATGGCGTCCCCGAACCTCCGGTCGGCGCGGTAGATCCCGTAATGTTTCTCCTCCTCCACGGTGAGCCAGTGGCCGCAGGTTTCGAAGGGCTTCACCGCCTCGCGGATCACCTTTTCCGCCTCCGGCGAAAGGAAGAAGGCCCGGAACATGGTGGAATCGAAGCAGGCTCCGTAATCCTTCCCGAAGACGAGATGGGTCTTTTCCACTGCGGATTTGAGATCGACCGTTTTGCTTAAGGGGGTCATGCCGTGGTCGGAAATCACCGTGAGGCGCAAAGTGCAATTCTTCTCTTTGCAGGTCTCGAAAAGGGAGAGGATCTCGCTTCTGTACCACTCCAGTTTTGCCGCGATCACGTCGGAAACGGGGGGAACGGGAAAGTCGTGCAGAAGCGCATCCAGTTCCGCCGTGTAAAGGAAAAGAAAACGCTTGCCGTTCGCGATGGCGCCTCTAGCTTCTTCGAAGGCGCGTTTGTCGCCCTTTCTCCAGTCGGAAATATGGAAGGAAAGTTTCAGACGGGAGAGCAGATCCCGCAGATTTTCGATCTCCTCCATGCCGTGAGAAGCGAAAAGATCCTTTTTCTCGCAGTAATCCATGAGAGGGAGTTTGCTTATCGGCATCCGGTAGAGCTGGAAATACCCGGTGAATCCGTAGAGTTTCCCTATGATCCGGGAAAGATGATGCCGGATCCTTCCCCGGTTCCAGAAGGAGTCAGGCTTCAGGAACGGGGCAAGTTTTCCCAGCTTGCGGAAGGGGGAATCCTCCGGCGCGAACCGGAAGAGTCCCAGATGTCCGTGTTCCGCAGGCGTTTTGCCGGAAAGAATGGTGGGAATGGCCGTGCTGGAGTAGCCGAACTGCATCTCGATTTTTCTGCGGTACGGGAGAAGGTCCTTCAGGAACCCGGTACGGGAGACGATTTCCCAGCCGAGGGCGTCGATGAAAAGGAAGATTTCCACAAATGGCTTCTGCATACGAACCTCTTTTTTTCAGGGCAGCGGAGCGTATCCGGGAAGTTCCCGCACATCCTTTGCGGGCTTGCGGTCGATCCAGCGGGGATCGGGGCGTCTGGCGCCGTTGAGCAGGTACCCCGTGACCACCGCACAGGGGGCGATGGTTTCCCAGACGGTGAATTCGCTTGCGTCCACGGTTTCGGATTCCACGTTGCACCAGCGGCGCCAGATGGGTAAAAGTTTTCCCAGCGCCTTGGCGCAGGCGTTCTCGTCCAGCCCCGGACCGGGCAGCAGGGAAAGGGAGAGCCCGGCAAAGCCCTGATCCGGACGCTTGGGGTAGTAGAGCCCGTAGGCCATCTTCACGGCGTTGCGTGGGATCCCGTAGGTGTTCCGGTAGGGGGTGATTCCGGGGATCTGCTCGGCAATGCCGTCGGCATAGGAGTTGAGGTCCAGAAAACGCACCGGGTAGACCCTGCCCAGTCCGCTGGTCATGGTGCTTCCGAAGGGATTGGCTCCGTTATGGAAATCGTTGGCGAGCAGCGCCCCCTCCAGATAGGCG
Organism: Lentisphaeria bacterium; assembly: GCA_017613255.1. GTDB lineage: Bacteria > Verrucomicrobiota > Lentisphaeria > Victivallales > UBA1829 > RGIG5327. Next base: position 7,504 of record JAGAEF010000052.1, on the reverse strand, counting down.
TCATCCCGGGTCAGCGCGTGGGCTGCGATCATCGTGCGGGCCCGCACCAGCGGGTGGAAGGTCCCCCAGCTCATGGCGTGGACCCAGCCGTCCCGGGGGCCGGGCCAGGCAATGCGGATGGGATAATTTTCCTCCTGCTGGCGCAGAAGCATATTGGCGGAGCTGACGATGGATTTTCTCCAGTCGGCAAGCAGTTTCTGCAGCACGGCGGATTCCGAGGGAAAGATTTCCAGTTCCATCCACTGAAACGCCGACCAGCGCCAGGCGTTCCTTTTCATGCTTTTGGCCGCATCTTTGGCGGCATCCTCCGCCTTATGCAGATAGAGCTCGTCCCCGGTGAGCTGGAAAAGGTTGAAGCCCGCCTTCACCAGAAATTCCGGCGCGGGAACCGGGTTTTCCCGATAGTAGAAGGTCTTCCCGCCCCGGAAGAAGACTTTCGGCGGCGCCTTGTCGTAGCGCACGGCATATCTCCACGCCTTCACGGCGGAATCACGGTACTGCGCCGAAAGGGATTCGGCCCCCGCCTTGCGCAGGGCAAGGGCGAGAAGGGAGGCATAGGAAGCATATTCCAGCGTGCTGTTCTTCGTGGCGAAGGAGACATAGTAGACCAGCTTGTCGTCGGAGGCCATTCCTTCTCCGGGCCGTGGGTGTCTCGTGGTCTCTATCCAGGTGCCCACGCCGCCGTCGGGCTGCTGGGTTTTCCGCAGGTGTTCCAGCCCCCACACCGCCTCGTCCAGAATGTCGGGGATGGAATTGGCCTTTTCCGGCAGATTCAGCTGTCCGTCGCAGAAATTTTCCGGCTTGAGCAAGTAGACCATGGCCAGATCCCCCGTGATCCTCAGGTGCTGGGGGCGCCTGTCCCAGTCGGCGGCGTCGTGCCAGCCGCCCGGCGCAAGGTATTTTTTCTGCACGATGGGCTTGCACTTCTGGATCAGCTCGAAATGGTTGACCTTCATCCGTTTTCCGTAGGAATCGAAAAAGCCGCTGGGGCTTTTGTCCGAACCTTTGCCGTAGTCGCCGTCATCCGGGGGGAAGTTCCCCTGCAGACAGATCTGGTGGCACTCCTTCTGGACCCAGTGGGTACAGTCCGCGGTCTTGGCGATCCCGCACCGCTGGTGATAAAGGCCCCGGGCGTGGATATAGAAGGCTTCCGCCATGGTGTCGTCCCCGATGCGGAAAACGTCGCTGCTTGCCGCTTCCGGGATGACTAATTTGTAGCTTCCCGGCGTTTCGAAGGAGGAAAAGTCCAGTTCCAGAACCTCTTCTCCGGTAAAGGGGGTCCCGTCGGAATTGACCGGATCCTCCATGCGGGCCTGGAGCTTCCCCGTGAACACCGTTTTCCCGCTTTTTGCCTCCACAAGCTGGAACGCCTTCCCGTCCAGTTCCTTGTGGAGCGGGAGCTTGCCCGCCGTTCCCAGCCATGCTCCCACGTAGGCATATTTATGGGCTTTGGGCATATAGCCCAGCTGATTGAACTTGAAGAGCGGGGAGGGATTATGGATGCTCCACGAATATTCCACTTTCTCTCCCGCGGGCAGGGTGATATGGATCTTTTCCCCCTCCTTGAGCTTGCGGTTCAGCGTGAGAAAAAGGTAATGGGCCGTATCCGCATTGCGGGAAAGACGCAGGACCCCCTTGCTGTCCTTGAAGCGGGATTGTCCGATGGGGCTCATCCAGTAGCCCGTGCCCGTAATGGAAAGAGGTTCGGAAGAGTTCGTTGCGATCTGGATCTTGGGATGGTCCAGAAGCATGGCGGTCACCTTGGGCCGGTACATGGCGATGGCCTCCGTGCCGGAAATGTGGAACCGGTAATCCTGCGCCCAGGCGGATACACCCCACCTTGCCGCCTTTTCCTCCCGGCGGGTATAGCACTTTTTGAAGAGCATTTCCTGCAGATGCGTATAATCTCCCGTCAGGGCAAGGCGGTCGGGCCCCAGCGCGGTGCACTTCCATCTCCCCCGCAGAGGCATTTCCTTTTCCCCGGGGAACGCCGTTGCCGGAACAAGAACGAGGAAAGAGAGAACAAGAATCAGAAAAACCATTTGCGCAGCCTCCTGCCGATTTTATAGTTCAGACTGACCGGGCCGCGGAGAAGAGAACAGAAAAGACGGTTTTCCCTCTTCAGGGAGAAGGGGACTTTTCCCGGAAGTTTCCAGTTTCTTTCCGCGGCGTATTCCATGACGCTTACATATTTTTCGAAGTGCCGGAAGGAGGAGAAAGTCCAGCCCTGCCACGGCTTGGGCTGACCGATGAAGTGGATGAACATCCTGTCCGGATCCTTGTCCAGACGGAACGTTTCCGCCACCTCCGGCGCCTGGGGGAAGAAGGCAAGACAGCTGTTGAGGACCGATTCATCCAGCTGGTGATAGTACTTGAGGGAGCGGTCCACCACGCCCACGTTGGAACTGGGCAGCACCTTCATCATCTGTTCGTGCCACTTTTCCAGAAACGCCCGGGCGCCGGAATGTACGGAAAGGATGCAGGCGGAACAGCTCCGGGGGATCCGGGAAGCATCCAGACCTGCCACATCCCGTTTCCAGACTTCCAAAATCTTTTGAGGAATCTTTCTGCCGTCCTCTCCGTATTCATAGCCTTTGAAGGCCTGCGGCTGTTCTTCGGGTCCGCGCATTCTGGCGTGGATCTGCCCGGGCCTTTCCGGGATCAGGAGGGCCGAGCAGTTTCCGGTGAAAAAGCCGTCGCTGTCCACCCAGGAGATGTATTCGGTATCTGCCTTGAGCATCATCATGGCCTTGCAGCAGGTGAGCGAGCGCCTGAAATCGTCCAGCGGGACCGTGGAAACGTCTCCCATGCCCGTAAGGATCTCTTCCGACTCCCTGTCGAAACCTTTCGTTCCGACGAGGACCGGCTCATCCATGCCGTTTTTCCGAAGGGAGGCGATCATGAGAAAGATCCCCCAAAGATAATTGCGGTCGCCTGCGGTGACGATGGTATTGTTTTTCACGTTCTCTCCTTTTGAGGTCTGCTTTGCATCTTTGCTGCCGCAAGCAGCTCCTTCCGGTGGCGGTTCAGGTAGCCGATCATGGCGAAGACGGTGACAAGAAGCAGGAAATTGATCTGCTGTTTAAGGACCCATTCCAGACAGGACTGCATGAAAATCCCGGTCATGCCGCCCAGCGCCCCCGCGGGGACATAAAAAAGCGGCGACTTCCGAAGCGGTCTCAGCAGGAAGAATGCCGTGAACCAGTAGTAGCCGAACCAGAGGATCAGCACCGTAAGACAGGGGATCCCGCACTCCGCCCCCACCAGAAGATAGATGGTTTCCACGATCCCGTCCTTGTAATCCTCCTTGTAGTGCCGGTCCTCCCGGTGCTTGCTGTAGGGGTAGGGGGGATTGATCTTGATTCCCCAGTTGTTGATCCCCACTCCCGTCAGGGGATGATCCTTCATCATGTTGATGGCGGCAATGGCGAACTCCTTGCGGGTCTGTCCGGAAGATTCCGGCGCTTTTTCGAACCGTTCGATGATCCGGGGCAGAAAGAGCGCAAGCCCGACGAGCCCCAGAAAGACCAGAAACAAGGTGATATAGACCTTCCTCAGGTTGAACCTGTGCCAGACGGAAAGGAAAAGCGTGAGGAGCCCCGCGATGGGGTAGCAGGCGATGGCCCCGCGGGAATAGGTCCGCAGCAGGCTTGCGGAAGCCAGGGCAAAGAAGAAAAGGAAAAGCAGCCCTTTCCGTTTTTCCCGCAAATTGAAATATCTTGCGAAAAACAGCATTCCGGCCAGCTGCATATACATGGCCATGCTGTTCTGGTGGGGGAAGGTCCCCGGGACCTGATAGTACCCGATGAGGTGCTGGACCACCACGACGATGAAATTGACCCCCACGACGATCATGATCCCGTAGAGAAGAATGTCGAAATCCCCTTTGGTGTACTCCAGATACTGGTAGACGGTCAGATAGACCAGATAGATCATGGCCATCTTCCACAGTTCGAAAAAGCTGAACAAAAGATTTTCCGAGCGGGCCAGAGAGGGCAGACTCAGGAAAAAGTACAGCAGATAGAGGACGCTCCCCCAGTCCGGCAGGAACGTTTTGCTCCTTTTCAGAAGCGCGAAGGTAAGAAGGATGATGAGGGCGACAAGATAGATGAGGGAGATTTCCATGCCCCGGGAGGTCCCCCTGTAAAACTCGTGGGAGAAAAAGTTGATGGAGGTGGTGTTGAACATCACCAGCGGCAGATTCAGCCCCAGCATCGCCCAGCGGATCCACGGCCTCCGGCACAGCAGGATCACCGTGCCGGGCAGGATCGCAAGGATGGCGGTGCAGAAGAAGATGTATTTCATGCTGAGATCAGATCTGGTTGGCGATCCAGGAAGCGGGGGTAATGATCATGTTGATGAGCTGCGCCGTGGGCATCAGCTTGCGGACAAATACGTTGTATTCGGACATATCGTCTTTGGGCACATACACGATATCGCCGGAATGCAGCGCCACGTTCTGCTTGTCGCCCCGGAGAATGGCGTCCATATCCACCTTGAACATGGTGGGAGAAGAGAGTCCTCCCCGGATGATGATGACGTGGCTCCAGCAGGTTTCGTTGGTCCATCCGCCCGCGGAAAGCGCTTCAACAAGTCCCAGATTGGGGGTCCAGACCTGTCTTCCCGGCTTCTTCACGTCGCCGATGAGAAAGATCTGGCTGTTCTCCCTTGCGGCAATGAAGATATAGTCGCCCCTCCGGAGCCGGACATTGTGCAGAGGGTCCCCCGTCTCGATGGCCTTTGCGAAATCCAGAGGGATGATCTTGTCGTGACGGATGAATATGGAGCTGGTATAGTCGGCGGCCTGAAGGGTCTGTCCGTCATAGTACCGGGAGGCGGCGCCCCCCGCCTTCGCGAAAAGGTCCGCCAGCTTCATGCCGTTGGAAATGGGATAGATCCCCGGGTGGGTGACCGCTCCGGAAATGGTGGCGGTTTCCGAGGCGATCTCGTAGGGGGAAACGCCCACTTTCGGGTTCCGGATGAACTTGGAAAGGGCCTTTTCGATCTTCTGGGAGGCCTGCTGAAGCGTCAGGCGGGAAAGACAGACCTGCCCGACGAGCACCATGCCGATGTTTCCGTCCGGGGTGACGATGGTCTTCACGGAGAGATCGGGATGGTTGTAGACCGTGATCTCCAGCTTGTCCCCCGCGTTGATGGTGTAGACGTCGTCCTGGGTTTTCATGATGTCCTTGAGGATCTTGTCCCGCTTCGCCAGATCCTCCTGCGTCATATGGACCGTTTCCAGATCGCCTCCGTCCAGATCGGTCGCCTCCGGCAGCAGGAGGTAGTTCGCCGTCCAGCGGTTGTAGCAGCCCGTCAGGAAAAGGGCCATGAGAAGGAAAAACGTATAGGTGAGAAAACTCTTTTTCATGCTTCTGCCTCCAGATTCAGGTCCTTGTCCAGGTTTTTCGTTTCATGTTCCGTAAGAACGGTCATAATGGGAATGTTGATCTTGAGCTGGAGGGAAAGAAGGGAACGCAGATCCCTGCGGTAGGTCCTCCCGGCACCCACGGCGAACATGGCGGCGTCGCAGATCGTGGAGATCTGCTCCAGAAAGAGATTGGAGTGCTGTTTCTTGCGGGAGGAGTCGTTGATGAAAATGCAGTCGTAGGTTTCCCGCAGGAGCTTGAAATCGTTTTTCAGAAGCTCGAATTCGGAAGGATCCAGAAACTTTTTGCTGGCAATGGGCAGGAAGCAGTTCCCGCCGGAAAAATAGACCAGCATGGTGTCGGGCTGATTCTCGTCGGGCGCTCCGGTTTCCTCCTGCTCCTCCGCGATGACCGGAGTAATGACCAGAATCTTTTTGCCCGCCATGGCGAAAATCCACTCCATGAAGCTGAAGAATCTGGGCAGAATATGCGCTCCCGGCAGGGCGCTGATGAAGACCACATGGGGATCGATCTGCCTGAATTTGTGCATGAGGAAGTTGAAGGCGATCTTTTCCCAGTCCTGGGAAACGGCCAGCTTTTCGGAAGTGGGCAGCGCTCCCAGATAGCACAGCTCGTTGTACAGGAACATCTCCTTTGCATCCGCCACGCGTCCGAAGAAGAATTCCAGAAGCGCCGTCAGCACGGCGATGAAGAGCGTCACGACGATGGCGGCGAAAAGCGAAATGAAGATGTTCTTCTTGGAAAAGGCCTCCGTGCCCACGGCGGCCTTGGCCACTTCGTTGATGAACAGATCCTCCTTGACCATGAGAAGCGTGTAATTGATCTCGGAAATGGATTCGTCCAGTCTCTGCATGGCCTCCTGAACCGACTTCCTTTCCTGTTTGAGCTTCTCCAGTTTGGGCTGATTGTCGTTGAAGAGCTTGATCCTTCTCTTGCACTCGGCCACTTCCGCTTCCAGCGCGTTCTTTTCTCCCAGTTTGGCGTCCAGTTCGTTCTGCACGGTCTTCATTTCCGTGCTGAGAAGTTCCGCCTTGCGGAGTATTTTCTCATCCACCGAATCGATCTTTTTCCCCTTCAGGAAGGTATCCATGCGTTTCTGAAGGGCATTTCTCCGGGAGTGAAGCGCGATCATTTTGGGGTTTTCGTCGGTGTACAGCTCGGTCCCCTGCGCGATTTCCCGGTCCAGTTTCTCCAGTTCCTTGAAGAACTCCTTGATCTCGACCTGGTGGTCCAGGATCATGGGATTGACGTCCGCCAGATCCGCGGAGATCTGATTTTTCCTTTTCTGCAGATCCTGCAGCACCGAATTCATTCTGGCAAGGGCGTTCTGCTGTTCGCCCATGCGCAGCCGGAGCTGTTCATAATCCTTTTCCGGGGAGACCATCTGCAGTTCCACCGTCAGCTTCGTATAGGCGGAGTTGGCGTCCTGAAGCTGCTTGTAGACGCCCTTCTTTTCCTCCTCCAGCACCGTTTTCCACTGCTGCAGGTCCTTCGTGCGTTCCGCGGCGTATTCCTGCACGCAGACGGCGGCGAACTCGTTGATGAGAGTAACGGCCTTTTCCTCCGACTTGGCGTACAGCATGATGAAGAAGTTGTTGGGCTGTTTCCGGTCCGTGGTGATGGTGATGTTGTCCGCCACCAGCATCCGGTCCACGTCCTTGCCGTCCCCCTGATCGGCGAAGGCCTGCTTGGTGGAGTAGCGGTTCAGGATTCTGGCCACATATTTGTCGTCGTACTGCCCCAGTTTCCCCTTGTGCTTGGGGTGGAAGCACAAGGTGAGGCGGGCCAGATACCTTGTGGGGGAGTATTTCGTCTGGATCACCACAAAGGCGAGAAGAGACCCCAGAACCAGAAAGAAGATCGTCGTGAGAAGCCAGCGGTGCGCCATGAGGATGCTTTGAAGCAGCTTCCGGAGCTTGTCCAGCTTCCGCAGCTGCTCCAGCTCCAGCTCGGTGTCCTCATCCTGGTACTCGTCCTGACGGTACATCATGAGCCCGCCGGAATGGAAGCCTCCCGCAATTCTCTTGTTCGAATCGTTCATTTTTCCTCCGTTCATCAGTTGAACATCGTCCAAAGCGCCCGCAGGGCGGGGGGACATTGCCCCGGCCCGTCCG
>JAGAEF010000051.1 GCA_017613255.1 Lentisphaeria bacterium | reverse complement strand
GCGGACCCCTTGCAGAAACTGGTGAACAAGGGCAATGTGAAGGCCTTCGTGAGCCTGGAAATGTCCGCGGGCCAGATGATCGAAGACATCCGGCTCTCCATCGAGTGCAAGCGTCCGGTGCATCTCTGCAACAGAATGGGCGGCCATATCCCCAGCTGCGACGAAGTCTGCGATGCCGTCCGCAAAATCTACAATGAGGTGGCAAAATGAGTGAAAAAGTGAAATTCGGCAGAAGCCCTGTCTTTTTCGAAACCTTCAACCGCAAGCCCGGCGTGGCCAAGAAGAACATGCACTACTGCCCCGGCTGCGGCCACGGGATCCTGCATAAACTCATCGCGGAGGCCATCGACTTCCACGGCATCCAGAAGGATACCATGTTCATCGCTCCCGTGGGATGCGCCGTCTTCGCCTACTACTATTTCAACTGCGGAAGCATCTCCGTTCCTCACGGACGTGCGCCCGCCGTGGGCACCGGGATCTCCCGCTCCCAGCCCGGCTCCTATGTGATCTCCTATCAGGGAGACGGCGACCTGGGAGCCATCGGCTTCAACGAGTTCATCCAGGCGGCGAACCGGGGAGAAAAGATCACGGTATTTTTCGTCAACAACACCAACTACGGCATGACCGGCGGCCAGATGGCGCCCACGACTCTGCCCGGGCAGGTGACCACCACCAGTCCCTACGGGAGAAAGGTGGAAACCGACGGGTATCCCATGAAGATCTCCGAGATCGTCAATGCTCTGGAAGCGCCCGTCTATATCGAGCGGGTGGCCCTCAACAGCACCGCCAACATCCTGAAGGCGAAAAAGGCCGTCTTCAAGGGGATCCAGAACCTGAAGGAACGCAAGGGCTTCTCCCTTGTGGAAGTGCTTTCTCCGTGCCCCATCAACCTCAAGATGAATGCGGAAGAGATCAATAAGTTCATCGAAGAAAAGATGATGAAGCAGTTCCCGCTGGGCTGTTTCCGGGACAACTCCGAAACGGCGGTCCCCTATATAGCGCCTCCCGTGATCCGGGATGCGGAAAAGGTGCGGGAGACCTTGTTCCCCCGCCGCCTGACCGAAGGAGTTCCCGCCGACTTCCGCAACGAATCCCCCGTTTTCGACCGGGAGATCCGGGTGAAACTGGGCGGATTCGGCGGACAGGGGATCCTGAGTCTGGGAAAGATGTTCGCGGATATGGCGCGACTCAGGAACTTCAACGTCACCTGGATGCCCTCCTACGGGCCCGAACAGCGGGGCGGCTCGGCCAACTGTTCTGTGATCCTCAGCCGGGGAAGGATCCCTTCTCCCATGATCAGCAGGGACTGCGATCTCATGATCACCATGACCCAGACCGCGCTGGACAAGTTCGGGAAGGAGCTCAAGAAGGACGGGATCCTCATCTACGACAGTTCCACCATGAAGAAGCCTGACGTGGAAGCCGCCGTGATCTTCGGCATCGACGCTCTGGAGATCGCTTCCAGCAAGGTGGGCAACAACAAGTGCGCCAACAGCGTGCTTCTGGGCGCCCTTGCCGTGATCCTGGAAAAGAAAGGCTATCTGGTGGGCGGAGACGTGGCGGACTACGACAAGGTCTTCGAAGAGGCCATCCGGGAGTGCTTCAGCAAGAAGCCCCAGGTCATCGACGCCAACATCGCCGCTTACAAGGAAGGCAAGAAGGCCGCCGCGGAGAGCCTTTGAGGTCCATTCCCGAAACGGTCCCGCTCCGGCGGGGCCGTGAATGAACGATAAACACACAGAACATATTTTTAAGGAAAAAGAAAATGGCTATGACAGTTTCCCCTCTCCAGAAGGCAAGACTTGCCTACTCCCCCAAACTTCCCGCCGCCTATAAGAACGGCGCAACGGCTCTCTGCACCGAAGGCGAGAAAATGAGCGCCTTTGCCGACGGAGAAAAGATCGCCTCCATCTTCCGCACCACCTCCAATCTCCCTGTCCTCACCTTCACGGAAGGCAAAGGGGAAAAGGGGAAGGCCGTGAATGTGGCAGTGATCCTTTCCGGCGGACAGGCTCCCGGCGGCCATAACGTGATCGCCGGCCTTTTCGACGGCCTCAAATCCATCAACGCGGATTCCAAGCTCTACGGATTCCAGGGCGGGCCCAGCGGACTTACCGACAACAAGTATATCGAGATCACCGCCGACTTCCTTGCCGCCTACCGCAATACCGGCGGGTTTGACATGATCGGTTCCGGGCGGACCAAGCTGGAGACCGTGGAACAGTTCGACAAGACCGAAAAGAACTGTCAGGCTCTGGGGATCAACGCCATCGTCATCATCGGCGGGGACGACTCCAACACCAACGCCTGTCTGCTTGCCGAATACTACAAGGCCAAAGGCTCCCCCATTCTGGTGGTGGGCTGCCCCAAGACCATCGACGGCGACCTGAAGAACGCCTATATCGAAGCCTCCTTCGGGTTCGACACCGCCTCCAAGGTGTACAGCGAACTCATCGGCAACATCGAGCGGGACGCCAACTCCGCCAAGAAATACTGGCACTTCATCAAGCTTATGGGCCGTTCCGCCTCCCATATCGCTCTGGAGTGCGCCCTCAAGACCCAGCCCAACGTGGCGCTGATCTCCGAAGAAGTCGCCGCCAAAAAGCAGAATCTTGACGAAGTGGTTGACATCATTGCCGACTCCGTGGCCAAACGCGCCGCCAACGGCGAAAACTTCGGCGTGGTGCTCGTCCCCGAAGGACTTATCGAGTTCATTCCCGATTTCAAGGTCCTTATCGCCGAACTCAACGATCTTCTTGCCGCCAATGCGGACGCCTACAACGCTCTTTCCGACAACAGCGAAAAGGCCGCCTTCATCAGCGGGAAACTTTCCGCAGCCTCCGGCAAGGTCTTTGCCGCATTGCCCATGGACATCAAGATGCAGCTCACCATGGACCGGGATCCCCACGGAAACGTGCAGGTCTCCCGCATCGAGACGGAAAAACTGCTTGTGGAACTCGTGAAGAACCGCCTTGCCGCCTGGAAGAAGGAAGGCAAGTATGCGGGCAAGTTCTCCACCCAGACCCACTTCTTCGGCTATGAAGGGCGCTGCTCGGCTCCCTCCAACTTCGACGCGGACTACTGCTACTCTCTGGGGTACAATGCCGCCGCCATCATCGGCGCGGGCAAGACCGGGTACATGTCCTCCGTGCGGAATCTCACCGCTCCCGCCGCCAGCTGGATCGCGGGCGCCATTCCGCTTACGGCCATGATGAACATCGAACACCGCCACGGCGAGGACAAGCCCGTCATCCGCAAGGCTCTCGTGGAGCTGGACGGCGCCCCCTTCAAGGCCTTCGCCGCGAAACGCGGGGAGTGGGCAGTAAAGACCTCCTTCGTCTATCCCGGCCCCATCCAGTATTACGGGCCTTCGGAAGTGGCGGATCTCACCACCATCACCCTTCAGCTGGAAAAGAACTGACGGACCGGGGAGCTGCATGATGTCCGAAATAGGCAAAATCAATGTGGCGCACATCGCGGAACTGGCGAGACTGAATCTCCGGGAGGAGACGAAGGAAAAGCTGGAAGAGGAGATGCGTGCCATCGTCGGATATGTGGAAATGCTTTCCGAACTGGATGTCAGCGGGATCGAGCCTACTGCTCATGCGGTTCCCCGTACCAATGTTCTGCGGGAGGATGTGATAAAGGAATCCTTCCCGCGGGAGGAAATGCTTGCCAACGCCCCGGCAACGGTGGATCAGGAGCTCGTCAAAGTTCCCCAGGTGCTTGCGGAGGAGGGAATGGCATGACGGATCTCAAAAGACTTACCATGGTGGAAGCTTCGAACCTCCTTTCCCGGGGGGAGATAACTTCCGTTCAGCTCTGTAAAGAGTGTCTTGACCGTATCTCTTCCGTGGACGGGAAGATGAAAGCTTTCCTTTCCCTGAATGAGGAAGAGGTGCTTTCTCAGGCGAAGGAATCCGATGCCCGGCGCGCTTCCGGGAAGGCGCTTGGCCCCTTCGACGGCGTGCCCGTGACCATCAAGGACAATATCGCCGTGAAGGGCCAGAAGTGCTCCTGCGCTTCCAGAATCCTGGAAAATTTCGTTTCTCCCTATGACGCCACGGTCATAGCCAAACTGAGGAACGCGGGAATGGTCCTTATGGGAAGGGCCAACATGGACGAATTCGCCATGGGCTCCTCCTGCGAAAACAGCGCGTTTCAGAAGACCGCCAATCCGTGGGATATCACAAGAGTCCCCGGCGGCTCCAGCGGAGGCTCCGCGGCAAGCGTGGCCGCCGGTGAAACTGTGATCGCGCTGGGATCCGATACGGGCGGCTCCATCCGCCAGCCCGCCTCCTTCTGCGGGATCGTGGGACTCAAACCCACCTACGGACGAGTCTCCCGTTACGGTCTTGTGGCCTTTGCCTCCTCTCTGGACCAGATCGGGCCCATGAGCAAGGATGTGCGGGACTCCGCCGCCATGCTGGACCTGATCTGCGGAGAAGACGAGCGCGACTCCACCAGTCTCCCCGCCCCGGTTCCGGAAGGGGGATTCCTTGCCGCTCTGGAGCGTTCCGGAGAGGATCTTAAAGGCATGAAAATCGGGGTCCCCAAAGAGTATTTTCAGGTGGAAGGCGTTGCCGATGGCGTGAAAAAAGTCACGGAAGAAGCCATGGAGAAACTCAAGGCGCTGGGGGCGGAATTCGTGGAGATCACGCTCCCCCATACCAAGTATGCCATGGCCTGCTACTACATCATTGCTCCCGCGGAAGCCAGTGCGAACCTTGCACGCTTCGACGGGATCCGCTACGGATACCGCAACGAAAGTTCCGGAGATCTGGTCCGGACCTATTTCGACTCCCGGGGGGAGGGGTTCGGCCCGGAGGTGACCAGAAGGATCATGCTGGGAACCTATGTGCTGAGCAGCGGGTACTATGACGCCTACTATGTGCGCGCCCAGAAGGTGCGTACCCTCATCCGGCGGGATTTCGTGGAAGCTTTCGGAAAGTGCGACCTCATCTTTACGCCGGTCACGCCCGCGCCCGCCTTCCATTTCGGGGAAAAGTCCGATCCCATGCAGATGTATCTTTCCGATGTGTTCACCACGGCGCTGAATCTTGCGGGCAACTGCGGGATCAGCGTGCCCGCGGGCATCGACAGGGAGAGCAATATGCCCTCCGGGATCCAGCTCATCGCCCCGGATCTTGCCGAGGAAAAGCTGTTCCATGCGGCATACGCTTTCGAGAAGGCGCGGGGAGCCTTTCCCGTGCCCGCACTGTAGTTTGCTTTCGCCCATTTCGGGCGATCCGGAACAGGGGGAAATATGGACAGAAAAGTCATTGCAGGAAGGAAGACCTTTCCGGGCGTCTGCGCGCTGGGCGTCTTTCTTGCCCTTTTTTCGGGAGCGGTCGTTTTTCCGGAACTTTCCGCGCTGGAGCCGGGAAGGGGAGTCCCCCGTCTGACGGCGGAAAAGTGGTACGGAAAAGAGGACGCCATAAAGGCCAAACGCCTTTCCGCCATCGTGCTCATGGATCTTTCCGCGCAGGATTCGCCCGCGCTTCTGCAGATGCTGGAAAGCATGCTTCTTTCCGCACAGGGCAGGGAGCTTTCCATTACGGTTTTCGCCATGAATCAGGAAAAGACGGCGGATGCGGTCATGAAAAGTCTGGGAAGCAGGAGCTTCCCCGTCGGGCTGGACAGCAAATTGCGCATGAGGGATCTTCTCGCTCCGGAAGTCTCCCTTTTCCCCTATGCGATCCTTGCGGAAAACGGCGTCGTGCTGTGGAGCGGGCTTCCCACGGAACTGGAACTGGTGACGGAAAAGGTCCTCAAGGGAACCTTTTCGGCGGAGAAACAAAAGAAAGTGGAGGGGCTGCGCAAGGAGCTGCAGATCGCCATCCAGTCCGGGCTGGCCGTGGTGGTCTCTTCCACGGCGGACAGGATCCTTGCCGTTCTGCCGGACGACCGCCTTGCCATCCAGTCCAAACTTTTCGCTCTTGATGCCATGCGCAAAAGGGAGGAGGCGGAAGCCTTCATTGCCAAAGTCTGCAAGGAAAATCCTTCCGACGTCCGGCTCCATATTATGCAGCTGGATTTCCTTCTCCGGGCGGGGAAGGTACAGCTTTTCGTGAAAAAAGCTCTGGAAGGGTATGAACAGTTCCGGGAGAGCAAGAATCTCCTTTTGTTCGTCTCCTTCGTGATCGAAAACGTCCCCTTCGGCGTGATGGATCCTGCCCAGCAGATCCGTCTTGCCGGGGAAGCTTTCAAACGTATCCCTGTGGGGGTAAGCAGGGAAGAGCGCATGAGCAGAGCGCTGGGCGCGGAACTTTTGGCCAGGGCGCTGAGTCTGGCGGGAAGGTTCGAAGAGGCCGTCAAATGGCAGGAGGAGGCCTTCGCCCTGCGCAAAGGGACTGCACTGGAGGAAGCCGCCTCCCTGCGTCTTGCCTACTACCGGGCCGCGCTTGCCGCCTCCCGCAGGAAAAGCTCCTCCGGTTCCGCCGAGGGGAAGAAATAGATGTTTATCGAACGGAGGTCTGGAAATGGCAAAGGAAGAAAAATATCTGCCGCCGATCCATCCCGGCGAGATCCTGCAAACCGAATTTCTGGAGCCGCTGGGGCTTTCTCAGAACCGACTGGCAAGAGAGATCGGGGTTCCTCCGCGCCGGATCAACGAGATCGTGCACGGGAAACGGGCTATTACCGCGGATACGGCTTTGAGATTGAGCAAATTTTTCGGGACGACAGCTCAGTTGTGGCTGAATCTGCAATCCCATTACGAGCTGGACACGATCCTGTATGCCCAGCGTACAGGAAAGGTTGGGCGGTTCGACTTCATCAAAAGATTCGTTCAGAAATCGGCGGCCGTCCTGTGATTGACTGTTCTCCATAACCATTCTTTTCGAGGAAACTATGTACGGATCCATTGTCTGCCGTTATCACGAGATCGCCACGAAGGGGCTGAACCGCGCCATGTTCGAGGAGCGGCTCCTTGCCAATATCCGTTTGCTTGCCTCCTGCGACGGGATCGAAGATCTTGTCGTGCAGAGGATGCGGGGAAGGATCTTCATCCGGAAGAAGAAAAACGCTTCTTTTACGGAAGAGGAACTGGAAAAGATCGGAAAGACTCTCTCCCGGGTCTACGGGATCGAATCCTTTTCCCCCGTGCTGGAAACCGAGCCGGAACCCGAAAAGGTCATTTCCCTTGCCGCGGACTGCGCGTCGGAACTCATCGGGAAACTTCTGGAAAAGCGGGAAAGCATTTCTTTCCGTTCCCGGGCCAGACGCAGCGACAAGAGCTTCCCCCTTCACTCCAAGGATCTGGAAATCGAGATCGCCGGAAGAATATGGGAGAAATTCGGGGACCGGGCCAGGATCGATCTCACCTCCCCGGACGTTTCCGTGGGCGTGGAGGTGCGGGATAAGATAGCCCTGGTCTATTACGAAACCTTCAAGGGGCCCGGCGGACTGCCTTCCGGATGCAACGGCAATGTGCTTGCCCTTCTTTCCGGCGGGATCGACTCCCCCGTGGCCTGTTCCATGGCCATGAAACGGGGGTGCAATGTGGATTTCCTCACGTTCCACAGTTACCCCTATACGCCCATGGAGTCATTGGAGAAGGTGAAAAGGATCGCTTCTCACCTGAATCTCTTCCAGAAGAAGGGGAGGCTGTTTGCCTGCAACCTTTCCGAGATCCAGAAACTCATCCGGGACAACTGCAATCCCCGGTTCCGCACGGTGCTGTACAGGCGCATGATGTTCCGCATTGCGGAAATGGTGTGCCGCCGCTACAAACTGGGGGCCATCGTCACGGGGGAGGCGGTAGGGCAGGTGGCAAGCCAGACCCTTGTGAATATGAGCGTCATCAACGACGTGACCTCCATGCTGGTGCTTCGCCCCGTCTGCGGCATGGACAAGCTGGAGACCATCGCGCGGGCGGAGAAGCTGGGCACCTACGAGCTTTCCATCGAGGATCTGCCGGATTCCTGCACCGTTTTCGCCCCCGATTCCCCGGCGGTGGCGGCTAAATATTTTCTGGTGGAAGCGGAAGAAAAAAAGATCCCGGACATGGGCAGCGCTCTGGAGGAGGCCTTCCGCGGGATCGAAAGATTCGACGACCTCTGAGAATAAGGAATAAAATGAAAAAAGAACTGCTGCATTTCGTGGAATGGAAGAAGCTTGCTCCCGAAAAGTATCCTTCCGTCATGGAGGAACTTGCCTCCTGGGGTGTAAAAAACATCGTGGCCCATCCCTGCTTCTTCAAGGAGGAGGATCCCACCTGCATCCGGAAGATCGCCGTCATGCTGGAGGATGCCGGATTGAAGAGCACCGCCTGCCATGCCCTGTGGGGGAAGGGAAACGACTGCGTCATTCCGGAAGAGGATGCGTGGAAAGGTATGATCCGGAGACACGAAAAGTTTCTGGACCTCCTCTCGGAGCTTGGGGTAAAGACCTATACGTTCCATCTGGGAGTCGCCCATAATGAGAAGTGGGAAAACATTGCTTCCTGCGTACGCAGAAGCGTGGATGCGCTTCTCCCCGTCTGCGAAAGGAACGGGATCGTCCTTGCCTTGGAAAACGGCGGGGAAACGCTTGCTCTCCTCCGGAAGTTGTCCGAATTCGTCGCTCAATACGATCACGAGTATCTGGGGCTCTGCTTCGACTGCGGGCACGCCAACTGTTACGGAGGGGGGGTAGCCGAAGTTCTGGAGATCATGAAAGAAAATATCGTCACCTGCCACCTCCACGACAATTTCGGAATGCAGGACGATCATAACCCTCCGGGGGAGGGGAATATCGACTGGGCGGAACTGGATGCTCTCCTGGATACTCTGCCCCGTCTCTTCCACGCCGAAACGGAGTCGGGGAACTGGGGGGAGGAGTCCTGGAAGAGTTTCTGCAGGGTGCTGAAAAAGCCGTGTTGAGGCAAATTCCTGCTTGAGGAACGCAGAAAACGACAAAAAACAAAATGGTCCGGAACGGTGCCGGACAAAAGATTTCGGAAAGGAATTTTATGTTCAACGGGAAGAAAGTAGCGGTAGTGATGCCCGCATACAATGCGGAGGAAACTCTCCTGAAAACCTATGAAGAGTGCGTTTCCCAGCCTTTTGTGGATTTGGTGATCATCGTGGATGATGCCTCCCGGGACGATACGAAAAGCATCGGGGAGACCCTTGCGAAAAACGAGAACACCATTTTCCTGCGTCTTACGGAGAACCGGGGATACGGCGGCAATCAGAAGAACTGCTACCGCATCGCGCTGGAGCAGGGTGCGGACATCGTCATCATGGTGCATCCCGACTACCAGTATACGCCGCTTCTCATTCCCGCCATGGCCAGCATGATCGGCAACGATCTCTATCACTGCGTGCTGGGCTCCCGGATCCTGGGGGGATTTGCCCTGAAAGGAGGCATGCCGCTGTACAAGTACATTTCCAACCGCTTCCTCACCTTTTTCGAAAACCTCTTCACCGGGGCGAAACTTTCCGAGTACCACACCGGATACCGGGCCTTTTCCGCCGAACTGCTGAAAAAGCTGGATTTTTCCCACAATTCCGACGACTTCGTCTTCGACAACGAAATGCTTGTGCAGATCTTGTGGACCGGGGTCCGGATCGCGGAGGTGAGCTGCCCCACCAAGTATTTCGAGGAGGCTTCCAGCATCAATTTCGTGCGCAGCTGCAAATACGGGATGGGATGCGTCTTTCTCTCTCTCCTCTACCGGCTCTGCCGCATGAACGTCCTGAAGGATAAACGGCTTCCCAAAGAGATCAAAGACTGTTTTGCCGGAGGAAAATGATCATGCGTCCGGCGAAAACGGGTCTCCTCATCTTTCTGGCCGTTTTTCTTGCCTGTTCCTGGTTCTTTTCCACGGGGAACTGGAATCCCCTCTCCCGGACGGATGCCATCATGTCCTTCGTGGAGCCGCCCATGGGGAAAAGAAAAAATCCCGATTTCCTTTCCTTCCGGATCAATCACTTTCTCATCTCCCCGGAAAAGGGGTACAATACGGGGGACTGGTCCTTCCACAACGGGAACTACTACTCCAACAAGGCTCCCGGCCCGCTTTTTCTGGGGATCGCCGTCTATGCGCCGCTCCACTTTCTGGAGTATCTTTTCTTCGGATTCCTGGACGATATCCTTACGGACGTTTTCAATATGTATATCGTCAATCTCTTCTGCAGCGCGCTTCCCGCCGCGCTGGCGGCTTGGTGTCTTTTCCAACTCCTTCTTCTTCTGGGCTGCGGGAAAAATTCTTCCGCCTTCTGGGCGCTGGCGGGGGGACTGGCTACGCCGCTCTTCTGCTACAGCAGCATGATGTGGGGGCATGTGCTGGCGGCGGCGTGTTTCATGTTCGCCATCTTTTTTTACTGGAAGAAGGGGAGAAAAAACACTCTGTTGTGCGGATTTTTCTGCGGATATGCGGTACTCACCGACTACCTTTGCGGCGTACTGGTCCCTGTGTTTGCCCTTATGCTCCTCCTCCGGGCGCTTTGGGAGGGCGAGGGGGAGAACGGGAAGGAAAAACTCTTCCGCGTGCTTCGGGAAGCAATGTTTTTCGCACTGGGCGGGCTCCCGCCCTTCATCCTGTACGCGGCCTATCACAAGATCTGTTTCGATTCCTTCCTTGCCCCCGCCACGGCATTCAACAATCCCATCTTCCATGACGAAGGCATGGTGGGCGGGACCTTCGGCGCGTTTCATCCCCTCGTTATTTTCAATCTTCTTTTCAGCCAGCACATGGGGATCCTGTTCTATTCCCCCGTGCTGTTCGCCTTCCTTCCGGGATTTCTCCGCATGATCCGGAAAGACCGGGAGAAAAAGATTCTGGCATGGGGACTTCTGAGCGTGATCGTTCTCACGCTTCTGGGGGTCTCCTGCTTCAACGGGTGGCACGGGGGCGCCTGCTTCCCGGCCCGGTATCTTATCGTCACTCTCCCCGCGTTTCTGGTCCTGTGCGGAATGTGTCCGCTGGAAAAAGCTCTGCACAAATGCCTTGCCGCAGGCGCGTTTCTTCTTTCCTTCTTCTATATGCTGATTACCACCTATGCGACTCCGCTGGTCCACGGCGGCATCGAGGAGCCTTTCTGGGGAGCCGTCATGACGACGCTGGCTGCTTCTCCCAGAACGCCGGTTCCGCCTGTTCTCATGCGCCTTTACGGCATGATCCCGGACATGAAAGAGGCGGCGGCAAGATATTCGGCATTTTCCCTCGGGGAACTCCTGGGACTTTCCGGGTACGCAAGCGTGATCATGCTCACGCTTCTCCTTGCAGGGATCGTCTTTCTGATTTTCCGCGGGCTGTGGAAAGAAACGTTTCTTTCCGTAAAGGAAGCGTTGGAAAAGTTTTTGCGGGAGCGGGAGGAAAAGGCTCTTTTTCCCGTGATCCTTTTCCTTGTGACGCTTCTTCTCCTTTTCGCCCTGCCGGGAATGACCGTATGGATCAAAGATGAACCGATGCTTCTTCTGAATGCGGCGGACTGCAATGACGGTTGTATCTTTGCCGCAAAAGGCCTGAAGGGATCCGTGGGATTCCGGTACGGCCCGGTGGCGGTATGGTTCTATCAGCTTCTCCTTCTCCTTTCCGTCAACTTGTACACGGTCATCTCCCTGAAGGTCCTTGCCACAATCGGGCTTTCCCTGTGGGCGCTGAAAAAACTTTCTCCCGTCCTGCATTTGGATACGAAAACGCTGTTCGTCTTTTTCTTTGCCTCCCCCTTTGCCTGGCATTGTGCAAGAGTTTTGTGGGACAACGTGTTCCTCTTCCCGCTTTCCCTGGCGCTGCTTGCCTTCGTATTCCTCTTCTTCCGGGAGGAGAAGGTCTCCCTGAAATATGCGCTGGGAGGGGGTGTATGCGCTTGTGTCATGCTTCTGCTTCATCCCATGAGTCTGCCTCTTGCGGGGCTTGTTCCCTTCGTTTTCCTTCTGGACCTTATTCTGCGGAAGAGGGAGGAAGGGAAAAAGTTCCGGTCATACCTTGTCATAGCTCTTTCCGCGCTGGCGGGGGCTCTTCCCCCCCTCTGTTTCTATCTTCCCCAGATTACTGCCCGCTTCAAGACAGGCGGGACGCTTCCGGCAAAGGCGGGGAACAGCGCAAAATTCGGAGCAGAGAATCTTTACGCCTTTCTGGAAAATCTTTCCGGCATGGGGGCGGCAAAGCATTTCATTCCGGAACTTCTGGACAAAGGCACGGAAACGTTCTGCTTCCTTGCGGGAGGAGCACTCTTTCTTCTCTTTTCCCTCCTGTTTGCCGCAGGTATATTCTTCCTTCTGCGCCGTATCGCGAAAAGGGAGTATTCCCCTTCCGTCATGCTGGAAGCTTACGCCCTTCTTGCCATTCTGCTGAAGATCCTCATGGATCGTATGCTGAACCTGCCCGCCCTTTTCCACTACCAGACGGCGGTCGTCCCCGCCGCGGGCGTCCTTGTCCTTGCGGGAGCAAACTTTCTCCTGAAGGACCGCGCCGCAAAACTCATCAGGGGAGCCTCCTGCGTCATGCTTGCCCTTACCGTCTGCTTTTTCCTTTCCGTCTATCTGCACGACGGGTCGAAAACCTTCATTTACGGTCCCACGCTGGGCAATCAGCTGGAAGTGGTGAAAAAAGTAAACCATTTGAGACGTCTGGGCGTACTGCGGGAATCCATGCACAGCGTGGGCAATTTCAAGGCTTTTCCCAAGGCCCTTTCCTGTCTCTTTTTCCTGGATGACCACGCCTATAAGCCTCCGGTGAAAACTCTGCCTCCTCCCGGAGTAAAATATGATGCGGAGATCCGTTACGTTACGGAGGACGTCCGGTCGGGACTGCTTGTTCTGGATATCCGGCAGGTAGCCGGGCCGAAATACGAGATCTTCCCCGGCGGGGGAACATCTACTCCCTGAACGTCTTCAAAAGCTCCTCCTCCCGGAATTTTCCCGGAGAAAACCCGAAGTGCTTTTTGAAGACCTTGGCAAAATAATTGCCGTTGTCGAAGCCGCACTTTTCCGCACATTCTGAGATGCTGCACGTTTCATCCAGCAGGAGAGAACGGGCCTTCTTCAGCCGGAAGATGGCAAGGTATTCCTGAAAGGAAAAGCCGGTGGTCTGGTGAAAGACCCGGGAGAGGTGGTACTTGCTCACGTTGAGATGATTCGCCACGTCCGCAAGACGGAGTTTTTCCGCGTAGTTCCTTTCGATATACTTTTTGGCGTTTTCCGCAAGGACCCGGGGCGCGTTCACTGCGGCGCTTCTCCGGGGGAGGGCGGGGGACTCCGGAACCGACGAAGCAAATGCGTTGTGCCGGTCCTGCCAGAAAAGCAGAAGAATGTTCAGGAGTCTGGCGTTTTCCATGGCCTGCCCGCTTCCGGCATGGACCTTGTCGTAGCGCATCCTTTCCGCGATCATGCGGATCTCCGTGACCGTTTCCGGGGAGAGAAGGCGGAACTGGGCGTTGTTGAAGTCCCGGAAGAATTCGGGCGCCTCCCAGGAAAAGTTCACGTACAGGACCTTGAGATCCTTCCGGAAGTCGAAGAGATCCTTGTGCAGGGTTCCTGCGGGCACGATAAGGGATTCCCCGGGAGAGGCGAAATACTCTCTCTCCCGTTTCTCCTCCTTGAATACCAGCCGGATGTTGCCGCTTAAGACATGGAGAAATTCGTGGTTGCCCGACTTGTGGAACTTTTCCGCCCAGAAGGAGTCATAGACGATCCCCGCCATGTAGCGGATGACGGGGAGACGGTTGAAAAAATCCATGTTCGAAAGGGTTCGGGATTCCCCGGACCATTGTCACCACTTGTCGCCGTAATATTCGGCAACGTGGGGGATGATGGGCCTGATGAGCTGTTTGATGGCCTTGGCGTACTGCCGGATCTCCCACTGGGCGTGTTCGCTGTCCCGGAGGAAAAGGAAGTGGAGAAGATTGTTGAGGTCCACCGTTCCCCAGAAGGTTACCATCATGTTCTGGGGCAGGACGCCTCTTGCCTGTTCCCGGCACACGCCCGCATCCAGAAGCCTGTTGTAGAGGGCAAGGGACTCTTCATTGTGCTTGCGGATCATCTCCCTGTAGGAAGCGTCCTCGAAATCGGGGCTGTCCACGGAGGCCTGCCGGTTGGTTTCCGCCTGCTTGCGCAGCTTTCCCGGCGTATAGAACTCCAGATCGATCTCCGTATAGCGGCGGGAGATCTCGTTGTAGGACCAGGTGCGGTGGCGGTGCCACTGACCGCGGATGAAGAGGGGGCAGTGGATGCTGAAGGTGAAGACCAGATGCTCCAGCGGGCTGGTGTGATGGTTTTCGATGAGATATTTGAGAAGGGTCACGTCCCGCTCGTCCATGGTGTTCTTGATTTTGCCGAAAGAGACTCTGGCGGCGTTGACGATTGTGGTTTCGCTTCCCAGATGGTCGATGAGGCCGACCCATCCCTGACCGTCCAGAACCTTGACATGATTTTCCGGGGGGATGTTCAAGTGCTGTGTGCTCATTTTTCTTCCTTTCGTTGTATGATATGCCTTGTTCGTGCTTCTACTCTTTTTCCTCCTGGGGGAGCGCGTCATCCGCCTGAATGAGCGCTTCCAGCAGTTTCGTGCGGGCAAAAAACCTTTTTTCGGGATCCTTCATGGTCATGCGGTTGAGGATCCCCAGCGTGGGCGTACTGATCCTTACGGAGGGATTTTTTTCGGAAACGGGCGGGAGAGGGGTTTCCAGATGGGCTCTTTTCACCTCTTCGGGGTCTCCCGAATAGAAGGGGAGCACTCCCGCAAGCAGACGGAAGAAGATGATCCCCAGAGAATATATGTCGCTCCGCCAGGAAAGTTCCCCGCCGGAAAGATACTCGGGAGAGGCATAGAAAAAAGTCTCTCCTTCCAGCATCTCCTTTGCGTTTTTCCGCAGAAAGGGCGTCAATCCCGCTCCCAGCAGAAGAGGGGGCTTTTTCAGTCCGAAAAGGATCTTGGAAGGCTTGAGTCTCCCGTGGAAGCCCCACCGGGGATAAGCCCGGTCCAGCAGAGAAGCGATGGCGTAGATGGTGAAAAGCGCCTTGTGCTCGTTCATGGGAGATTTTGCCTGAATGAAGGACTCCAGAGAGGTGAGCTCCTTATATTTCGTCATGCTCCAGCAGAACTTTTTCTCCTGTATGCCGAAGGAAAGAATCTCCGGAGTGACACTTTCCCCCTCTTTTTGTGCGCGGCTTTCGGCGGAAAGTTTTTCCATGAGGGCGGCATACTCTTCCTCTTTTTCCGGCAGGGGATAGAGCTTGATCACGCCCAGATCCGGATTTTCCGGAAGAAAACTGTTCTCCTGGGGGGCGGAAAGAAACGTTCCCCGTTCCGTTCCGGAGGAGTGGAATACTGCCGTAATCACGCGGTCCTGAAAAAGGCTTCCCTTGCTGAAGAATGCCTTCCGGGAAGAGGAGGAAGCGGTTGTGCCGGAAACGGCAAAAGGGCGGGGCGTGCGGAAACTTTCGCTCTGGGTCTGGGAAGGGGAAAAGAGGACTTTTCCGGTAGGAACAGGGGAGGGCGCTCGGCCGGAGGAAGGTTCCTTCCCGGAAGGATCTTTTTCCGATTCGTCCTGTTTGTTTTCCCAGATTTTTTCCATGATTGCAAAACGCTCCTTCCCCCTTAAGGGGGAACAAATCAAAAAAACTATTGGTAACTTAACCGTAAAGAGGTGCTTTTTCAAGCCGGGAAAACGAAAAAAAGCACTTTTAAGGGCTTTTTGTCCGGGGGAGGAAGCGTTTTTGTTCCCCGCGGACTTTCCCGCGGACAAAAAACGGGAAAAGAAGAAAAAAACGAAGGAAAAAGGCGATCTTTCCCGAAAAAGGATTGCAGAAGCATGAAAGACGCTGTAGATTATAACACAAACAGTCAAGGCGTTCCGCCGGGAACGCGGGAAAATCCAACAGCAAGGAGAAAAAATGGAAAAAGAAGTCATCATCATGCCCTGTCTCGACATGCGGGACGGAAGGGTCGTCAAGGGAGTGCATTTCGTGGATATCGCCGATGCCGGGGATCCGGTGGAATGTGCGAAAGCCTACTGCAAGGCGGGCGCCGACGAACTGGCGCTGCTGGATATCACCGCCACCGTGGAAAAACGGGGAACGCTTCTGGAGGTGGTGAAGAAAGTTTCTGCCGTCTGTACCGTCCCCTTCACCGTGGGCGGCGGCATTTCCGATGTGAAAAGCGCCGCAGGTGTTCTGAAAGCGGGGGCGAACAAGGTCTCCGTTTCCAGCGCCGCCTTCCGGAAAAAGGAGATCATTCCCGCCATGATCAAGGAGTTCGGTCCTGATGCCGTGACCGTGGCCATCGACGTGGATGTGAATCCGTCTCTTCCTTCCGGATACGAAGTCTATATCGACGGCGGCCGCACCGCCACGGGCAAGGACGCTCTGGAGTGGGCCAAAGAGGTGGACGATATGGGAGTCAAGGTGATCCTGCCCACCAGCAAGGCCGGAGACGGCGCAAAAACCGGGTACGATCTTCCCGTCATTACGGCTATGGCCAAAGCCTGCAAAGCTTCCATCGTGGCTTCCGGGGGAGCGGGGAAAATGGAACACTTCCTGGATGCCGTCCGGGCCGGAGCAAGCGTGCTGCTTGCCGCCTCCGTATTTCATTTCCACATGATCGACATTCCCGAGCTCAAGAAATACCTTGCCGCCAACGGCGTCAAAGTGAGAGTGTAAGGGATTTTCTTGACCTTCATTGCTTCTGCGGACCGTTTTCCTCCAAAGCCTTTTCGGCGGACCTGAGGCGGTCCCGCAGAAGGGCGGCGCGCTCGAATTCCAGCGCTTCCGCCGCGGCAAGCATTTCGGATTCCAGCGCGGAGATCACCTCCTGAGGATCCAGTTCCTCCCAGTTGTCCAGAATGGACTGCTGGCGGACTTTGCCCCTTGCCACGCCCTTTCCGGCAGGGGCCTCTTTGGCGCCCTCGGGAGAGGAACCGAAGGCGGAACGGAAGATCTCCTCTTTTCCGGTCTTTCCCCTGCCGGAGAAAAGGGATTTGGCATTGGAGGCATTTTCCCCCTCCCGGCTGATGAGGCCGAGAACGTCGGTAATGGTCTCCCTTTGGGACTTGACGATGGTTTTGGGGATGATCCCGTGTTTTCTGTTGTATTCCTGCTGTTTTTCCCGCCTTGCCCGGGTCGTTTCGATGACGCTTTTCATGCTGTCCGTAACGGTGTCTGCGTAAAAGATGACTCTCCCTTCCGCGTTCCGCGCGGCACGGCCGGCCACCTGCGTAAGGGAGCGCGCCGAGCGTAAAAATCCCTCTTTGTCGGCGTCCAGAATGGCCACAAGCTTGATCTCGGGCATATCGATGCCCTCCCGCATGAGGTTGATCCCCACGATGCAGTCGAATTCCCCTTTCCGCAGTTCGGAAAGGAGCCGCACCCGCTGGATGACATCGATATCCGCATGCAGATATTTGACTTTCAGTCCCAGATCGCAAAGGTAGTCCGTGAGCCGTTCCGCGCTCTTTTTCGTGAGGGTCGCAACCAGGGTCCTTCCTCCGGATTCGGTGCACTTGCGGATCTCCTCCATGACATCGTCGATCTGATTGGAGAGGGGACGCACTTCGATGGGGGGATCCAGCAGTCCCGTGGGCCGGACCACCTGTTCCACCACCTTGCCTCCGGAAAGGTCCAGTTCGAACTTTCCCGGCGTGGCGGAAACGAAGATCACGTCCCCCACAAGATCCATGAATTCTTCGAAGGTGAGGGGGCGGTT
The DNA here is from genome assembly GCA_017613255.1 of Lentisphaeria bacterium. Taxonomy (GTDB): domain Bacteria; phylum Verrucomicrobiota; class Lentisphaeria; order Victivallales; family UBA1829; genus RGIG5327. The sequence continues at coordinate 1,894 of JAGAEF010000051.1, read as the reverse complement.
GTCCAGCGCGGAAGGAAGCCGGAATCCGTAATCCACAAGGACCTGCTTCCTGTTCCGGTCGGCCTTGTACATGGCCTGCAGCTGGGGAATGGTCACATGGGATTCGTCGATGATGGTGAGGAATCCTTCAGGATAAAAATCCAGAAGACAGCTGGGCCGGGAGCCGGGGGCGCGGAAGGCAAGGTGTCTGGAGTAGTTCTCGATCCCCTGACAGTACCCGATCTCCCGCATCATTTCCACATCGCAGTTGACTCTCTGATAGAGTCTCTGGGCCTCCACAAGTTTTCCCTGCCGCTCGAAATTTTTTACGCATTCCTTCATCTCTTCCAGAATGTTCCCCACGGCAAGCTCGATCTTTTCCTGAGGAAGCACGAAGTGTTTGGGCGGGAAGATCACCGCGTTGGGGGGACGGTTTTTCACTTTTCCCGTAAGGAGTTCGCACCGGGAAAGGGAGTCGATACTGTCCCCCCAGAACTCCACGCGGATGAATTCCTCCCTGTGGGCAAGAAAAATATCCACCACATCCCCACGCACCCGGAACTGGCCCCGCTCCGGGGCCGTGTCGTTGCGCTCGAACTGCATTTCCACAAGTTTGCGCAGGAGTTTCGTGCGGGAGAACTCGTCCCCCACCTTGAGTTCCACGGACATTTCCTGATAGTCGTCCCTTGCCGTCAATCCGTAGATGCTGGAAACGCTGGCCACGGTAAGCACGTCGGGCCGTTCCAGCAAAGAGACCGTGGCGGAAAGGCGGAGACGCTCGATATTGTCGTTGATCCCGCAGTCCTTGGCTATGTAGGTATCCGTCTGGGGGATGTAGGATTCTGGGAGATAGTAGTCGTAATAACTGATGAAGTACTCCACGGCGTTGGCGGGCAGGAAGGCCTTGAACTCGCTGTAGAGCTGGGCGGCAAGGGTCTTGTTGTGGGACAAAAGCAGTACCGGGCGTTCCACGGCCTGAGCAAGAAGATTGGCAAGGGTGAAGGTCTTTCCGGAGCCCGTCACCCCCAGAAGCGTCTGGAAGCGGCGTTTCTCCCTGAGTCCTTTTGCCAGTGCCGCGATGGCTTCCGGCTGATCCCCGGCGGGCTTGTATTCCGAATGAACGTGAAACACTTTTCCTCCCGAAAAAATATCCGGCAGACCGCGGAAACGATATGCCGGAAAAATGAGTTGTGCAAAAAACTTACTTGATCTCGTTCTGCTGGGCCACGAGACGGTCCGCTCCGTAGATCTTCCGCAGTTTGGGCTTTTCGATCTTGCCCGTGGGATTGCGGGGGACCTGGGCGAAAATGATCTTTCTGGGCCGCTGGTAGCGGGGGAGTTTCTGGCAGAACGCATTGACCTCCTCTTCCGTGAGATGAGCGCCCTCCTTCACCTGAATGATGGCGGCGGCGATCTCTCCCAGCCGGGCGTCGGGCAGTCCGATGACCGCCACGTCGCTGATGGAATCGTTCTTCCGCAGGAAATCCTCGATCTGCACGGGATAGAGGTTTTCCCCGCCGGTGATGATGACGTCCTTCTTCCGGTCCACCAGATAGATGAAGCCGTCCTCCGACTCCTTGGCCATGTCTCCGGTGTAGAGCCAGCCGTCTTCGGAAAGCACTTCGTTGGTGGCCTTTTCATCCTTGTGGTAGCGGAGCATGACTCCCGCGCCCTTGATGGCAAGTTCCCCCACTTCCCCTCTCTTCACCGGATTGCGCTTTTCGTCCACGATCTTGGTCTGCCAGCCGTACCCGGCCACGCCGATGGCGCCCACATGGTCGATGTTTTCCACCCCCAGATGCACCGCGCCGGGGCCGGTGGATTCGCTGAGCCCGTAGTTGGTGTCGTACTGATGGTGGGGGAAGACCTTCTTCCACCGCTTGATGAGGCTGGGTGGCACGGGCTGGGCGCCGAT
>JAGAEF010000050.1 GCA_017613255.1 Lentisphaeria bacterium | reverse complement strand
TCGACGGCTGGGGGACGGAAGTGGGTTTGAAGAAACTTCCCTTGGAGTTGTTTCCCGTCAGCGACCCCTGACTCATCCAGTTGTATTTTCCACGGTCGTAGGACTGGCCGAGATAATTGTTGATGGCATAGCTTCCGTCGCAAAGGTCTCCCGTCATCTTAGTCCTGTTGACAAGGGCGGTGGAACACACGATCTTGCGTGTGTACTCAGGCTCTGTGGCATTGTTCATGATGGAGGCGACCCCCACATAGTTTCCGCTGCTTTTGGTGAACAGAGTCCACCATCTGGCCTGTCCCGAGGAATTTCCCACGGCGAGGTTGTAAAGGTAGGAGCGGCCCACGGTCCAATCCTTGTAGGTATCCGCATAGAGCATGAACGCCTGACCGAACTGTCTCTGCCTGTTCGTGCAGGATATGGCGTGCGCCTTGTCCCTTGCCTTCTTCAGCGCGGGCAGCAGCATGCCTGCCAGAATGGCGATGATGGCGATGACTACCAGAAGCTCGATGAGCGTGAAACCCGAACGGCAGGGGGAAACATTACGGAATTTAACCTTGCCGCAGGATTCCTTCCGGAAACGGGGGGAACTCTTTTTCTTTCTCTCATTCTCCTTTTTTGTATATGGTATTGCAGAAATTGCCTCTTTTCCTTCCATAAATTATAGTCATTTTTTTGAAAATTCAACCCCTTTGCCGTTTGCATTTCGTGATATTTGATACTATATTGTAACCAAACCCCATTCAAGGAGGATTTCCGGAATGATCAACATCGACAAGGTCCGTTTGTGGAACGTCCAGTTCGTCCGCACGTTTCAGCTGGAATATATGCCCTACCCCTGCATGATCGTGGAGGAGGTGGAGGAGCAAGGCTACCGTATGCCCCAGTTCTCTCCCGAAAGCATCCCCCTGGAAGTGGGCGGCCAGCTCACCATCACGCTGGAGGGCAGAGGCGTTCTGCAGGCGGGAAGAAAAAAGTTCGACTGCGTGCCCGGGACCGCCTTCCTCTACCGGGACAGCGATCCCGCCGTCTCCTACTTTTACCCTCCGGACGGAGAGGGAAAGTGGCGTTTTTTGTGGATCAATTTCATGGGAATGGCCTCCGGGCAGATCCTTTCGGAGATCAACCGGACCTGCGGCTACTTCTTCCCCATCGGGAAAGGAAGCTCCCTGGAAGAGCGCCTCCTCTCCTACCGCAAATATGCGGGCGCCACCTTTTCCCAGTCCCCGCTGGAGGCCGCCTCCATGGTCTTCGGTCTTCTCAACGACCTCTGCCGTCCCTCGGAAGGGGAGCTGGCTCTTCCCCGGAAGAATCGGCAGGTCCGGGATCTGCAAAGCGAGATCCAGAACGCCTTCAACGAGTCGCTTTCCGCCACCACGCTGGCCAGAAGACTGGGGATCACAAGAGAACACCTTTCCAAGACCTTCCGGGCGAAAACGGGCCGCACGTTCCAGGAGTACCGGGAGGAACAGCGGCTCAACGAAGCGCTGACTCTTCTTCTGAAAAGCAACCTCTCCTGCAAGGAAGTCGCCGTGCTGTGCCACTACAACTCCTATTCCAGTTTCTTCCGTTCCTTCAAGAAGCACTTTCATGTCTCCCCGGAAGCCTTCCGGGAAAGACAGCAGTAGAGCCGGGGAATCCGGACAGGTGCGGCGTGTGCGGAAGGAAAATCACTTCGTGAAGGACAGCGAAAATACCGCCGATCCTCCATCGTCCGCATCCAGAAGGAAGACTCCCTTTTCCTCATCGTATTTCAGCTCGGATTCCGTTTCGTAATCCTCGTTTGCGTCCGTGATCCGTTTCAGCAGACAATGGGTGTATCCGGGAACTTTCAGCAGGAGTACCGCCCTTGGCGCCTTGAAACAGGAGATCAGGAGTTTGATGTTCCCCTCCTGGGTGATCCCGCAGAGAAGATCGATGTCCGCGGGGAGATTTGCAGAGGCTTCCAGACGCGCAAGACCCGTCATTTCGGTGAAATAACAGAGTGCATAATAGACCCGGAGCGGCTCCAGGGCGGGGGGAATGAGACTGAAGGAACGCCCCACGCTCCAGGCGTAATAATAGGCCATGTCCACCGCGCCGGAATCCAGCATTCGGATCAGTGCGGAAACGGAGAAGGCGGCATTGCACGCGCGCTCCATTTCGCCGTCGTAGGTGCCCATAAACACCTTGGGCCAGTAGTGCCATTCGGAAATGAAGACCTCCGTTTGGGAAAATCCGTTCTCCCGGAGAATTTCCCTGGCCCGTTCCGCGCCCTCTGCAAAAGCGCCCGGATCCCGGGAGTAGGAAGTGAATTCGGCGGCGTCCAGAGGCAAGGAATTTTCCCTGCAGAACCGGACGAACTGCCGGAATTTTCCTCCTCCCGAGCCAATGGTGTTGGGGCCGCAGATCTTTATGCGGGGAAACGCCTCCCGCAGGGCAAGAGCAAGTTCCCTGTAAAGTTCCAGATACTGTTCGAAAGGTCCCGCGAAAAGTTTCGAATTGTCCGGCTCCTCCCAGACGGAAACGTACTCGATTCCCAGCTGCATCCCCTCCGCCCAGCCTTCGTTGTAGTGCCGGAGGATGTTGACGCAGATCCGCGCCCATTTTTTCGGGTCGGGCGGGGGAACGGTCTTGAAATTCTTTCCGCTGTGTTCGATCCTTTCTCCGAACTTGAGTTCGATGGGCGTGCCGCATTCGGCCGCCTGCTGGAAATAATAGTCGGTGGGAATGAAATTATAGTTGGCGGGATCGTTTTCATCCGCATGGAACAGCGGGAAGATGCGCGTAACGTCCACCACGTCGAATCCGGGATTTTCGATGACGGAATCGTGGTGCCGCACCCGGGCGGGGTTCAGTTTTTTGAACAGGGCCTTGTCGCTTTCCATGCTTTTTACCGATCCGATCCTCGGCGAATTGCACATGCCGAGGATATTGCGGATCTTTCCAAGCGTTTTTGCCGGGTCAAGTTCGAGGGTAACGGTGCTCATGACATTCCTTTCGTTTGTTATGATCGAACTGCCTGTTTTTCGGGAAAAATATCCACATGGACGGTGAGAGTTTTTTCTCCCTCCGCCCGGAAAAGAGCATAATGCCCGTTGCGGTTGCATCCGATTTTTCCGGTATCGCGTATGACGCCGTTTTCCGTCCGGTAACGGCAGACCCAGTTTCTGTACGTTACGGCAAGCGCTCCGGGGGAGGCCGTTATGCGGCTATTCGCGCTTCCGTCGAAGGCGAAGGCGGGCAGCAGGAGCCCGACAGCGTTTTCCCCCCGGACCGTGAGGCGCAGGCCCTTTGCGGAAAGAAAAAGTTCTGCTTGCGTCTCTCCGCCGTCCGGCCAACGGCAGCGGACAAGCGCGGAAGCTGTTTCTCCCTGTGCCCCGTGGTGCAGGATTTCGTGAATGACGGCAGGATCCGTACCGGAAAGCCAGGTCGTCCCGCGGGAAATTTCCGGAACGATGGCAAAGGGAACGGCGGAAACCTCATCGATGACATAGGCGGGTTTGTCCGTTCCCGGCGTGGAAAGGCAGATGGGGGAGGGGGCACCTTTTTTCTGGAGTCTTCCCAGCCCGGAGGCGTCGTAATGCACATCCGCCTTGTAGTCGTATTGAGCGGAATATTCTCCTGCCCGGAGGAAAAGTTTGTGAAAGTGATCCGACGTCCGGAAACTTTCTCCGGCAAGATCGTCGAGCTCGCCCGGGGGGACGGAATCTTCCGCAAGCAGATACGCCGCATACAGGAAGGAGGCAGTGGTGATCATATACTTGTCGAAGTAGGCATAATTTTCGCAGCCGTACCGTGTTTCCCGGGGGAACGCGTTCTTGACATGGTTGATGGGAGTTTGCGAAAGAAAGAACCGGAGAAGGGCCAGAGAACGCTCCGCGGCGGCCTTGAATTTCGAGGCAAGAGCCCATTCCCCCAGCTTTGCGTAACGGGTCGCCTCGTTTTCCAGGATCACGGCGCAGTGGGCTTCGTTGTGCAGGAACTGATTGCTTCTGCCTCCGTAGGGCATTTCTCCGTTTACGGAGATCATTTTCAGCGTGAGAAGCCCGGCTTTTTTCAGCGCATCGTCCCACCTTTGAAAATATTTCCCCCGGTAGCCGAAATGGAACAGCATGGCGAAAAGTCCCCGGGTGACCATGTCGTAGACCATGGGTTCGCCGGGGTCCCGGTACATCCCGTTTTCCTCCACATACTGCCATTGGGAGGCCGCCTGATTTTCGATGAACTCCATGTCCAATGGTGCCGCGCCGATATGAAAGCGCATCCACTCGCTGACCATGGCGAAGGCCGCCCAGTTGTTGACCTTGCTGTCGGGGCGGGCAGCATAGACCCTGTAGCAGTTTTCCACCTTGACATTTTCAAGTTTTTCCTTCCAGAATTCCAGCTTGTCCTGCGGGAAAACTCCGTGTTTTTCCAGTTCCAGAAGCGTGAAAACGATCTCTTTGATGCTGAATTCGTTTCCCGCGTCCTTGCGTTTGGGGATCTCTTCGCAGCAGAGATCCATCATCCGGACGAACCGGTCGGCGAGTTTCGTTCTTTTTCCATAGGAAAGCAGGATCCCGATGTTTGCGGCAAGCCGGGGAAAACCATGCCCCGTCAACCCTTCGGAGCGGACCGTTTCGTAATATCGGTCGAGGTGCTCGTCCGTGTAGGCGGAAAGCACCTTTTCCATGAGATCGATATAGCAGAGTTTCTTCATTTTCCTTTTCCCGTGCCGCCTGAAGGCGCGGCATTTCCGGAGGTGAGAAGCATCTCCTCGCGGATCTCGTAGAGCATGGGCTCCCCCTGGGCGAAACGCCGGAAATCTTCGATCACGAATTCCGACATTCTCCTGAGTTCGTCGTTCAGAGATCCGGCAATATGGCTGGAAAGACGCACGTTAGGGAGGGTACGCAGTTCCGAATCCGCCTGCGGCGGCTCCTGCGTGAGAACGTCCAGAAGCGCGGTGAGGTCGGGCCGCTTCTTCAGGACCTGGATCATGCCCTCTTCGTCCACCTGCCGCCCCCTTCCCGTATTGATGAAGGTGGCTCCGTGCCGCATGGATTCGAACATGGCTTTCGTGATGACTTTCTGATTGTCCTCCCGGTCGGGGAGATGGTTGCTGACGACATAGGCCGTGCGGAAGGCCTCCTCCAGCGAAACGGTCCTGTGCTCGGGCCGGGAGGGGACGACCATGACCTCCAGACGGTAATTTTTCAAAAGTTCCTGCACCTTTTTACTGATGGCCCCCGCCCCCAGAAGCGCCACCTTTTCCCCGTAACAGCCGGGACCCACGAAACGGTTTTCCCAGGTGTTGGAAAAATAGTTCTTCATGGAGAGAACGATCTGCGCCGCCGTGAATTCCGCCACGGGAACGGCGTTGGCCTTCCATGCGCTCATGATCTTGATGTTCCTTTTCAGAAGGGGCCGGGCAAACGTGTCCGTGGCGCCCGCCCCATAGAAAACGGCCTCCAGTCGGGGAAGACGGGAGAGCTGTTCGTCGGTAAAATTCATCATGCCCCAGGTGGAGAAGATGACCTCCCGGTCCGTGAGGTCGAAAGAGTCGAAATTCGCCGGAGTCACGATCTCCGAAAACATTTCCGTAATTTCCGAAAGGGTCTTTCTCTGGGCTTCATCGTAAACGCGTCCGATATTTTCCGGACGGGCGCAGACGAACATGGCTTTGTATTTTTTCATTTTTCCCCCTGTTTTGGCAAAAGGTAACGGATGATCTCACTCACGTTTCGGATCAGAATCTCGTTGGCGGTGGAACAGGGCAGATGCCCCGGAATGAAGCTCACAATCTTTCCCCCCTGCTCCGTGACGGTTTCCGCGCATTGGGGGAAGACCCCCTCCTCGATGAAGGTATCCATGAGGACCGTGACGGGGGAGACCTGTTCCAGTTCCGTATAGATCTCGTCGGCTCCCAGCGGGAAGGGCACAAGGCGGGAAGAAAGTGTATGGCGGCATTTGGCAAGGCGGACGAAACAGGGCTTGACCGGGTGTTTCGAGGGCGTGACTCCGTCCGGATCCCCGGGCCGGACCCAGCGGAGCCCCACGATCTTCCGCCACCACTCCCATTGCCAGAACGCCGCGCTGGACCCGTGAAGAAGAAGGATGTTCCCGCCCCTGCCGCACCAGCTCCGCAGAGCCTTTTCCGCCCCCGCGCCGGGGTGCGGCTGATCGCAGGTGCCCCCGATCATGTTCAGGATGAGAAGCGTGCAGTTTTTGAGCCATTCTCCGGACTCCAGCAGACGCCAGTCGTTTTCCGTGAAGGTGATCGACTCTCTCAAGTCCTCCGGGAGGTGACGGAAAATGGTCTTTCCGGGGTGCTGGCCGTAGTGATCGTCCGCGAAAAAGTAGATCATGAAAGCCCCTGTGGAAATTTGGTTCGGGCTCTGCCCGTAAAAAAACGTTTCTTTCTGCTATTATACCATGGATCCCAATTTTTGCAAGCTTTTTTCCGCCGTTTTCCCTTTTTTCGTGTGCGGACCGGGGGGAACGTTTCCCTGCCCATTGCATTTTCTCCAAGTCGTGCTAACTTAATAGCCGCAAAAACCTGTTCGAAACAAGGAGGAAAGCATGTTCAGAGATCAGGATTTTCCCCGTTCCCCGGAAGAAAAGAAGGGGTGGCACCTCACCTTCTGCGACGACTTCGACCGGCCTTTGCTGAACGATATGTACTGGTATCCGGCGTACCGCTCCGGACGCAAGGAGTATTTTAAACGCATCGGACACCCCAGCCGCTGGCAGGATCACAACGCCTGTTATGAGATCGCCGACAGCATCCTGAAACTTAAGCTCACTTCCTCTCTCCCGTACCGGAAAAACCCGCAGGACTGGTGCGTGAGTTGTCTGGGCACCTCCGACCACCGTTTCGGGAAGGATACGGACGAAGTGCAGATCCTGGAAAAGTTCGCGCAGGAGTACGGCCGTTTCGAGGCCCGCTGCCGCTGCGCTTCGGCAAAGGGCGGGATCCTGAACGCCTTCTGGCTCCACCACACCGATCCCCTGCATCAGGAGTATACGCCCGAAGGCGAACCAAGGGAAAGTACCGGGGAGAAACTGGAGATCGACATCTTCGAAATTCTGGGCAAGGAGATCTCACAAAAGTCCTCCATTGCCCGCATGACTTTGCACTACAGCACCGGACACTATGCTCCGGCGGTGCCGGGAGATCTTTCCGCCCATTTCCATGAATTTGCCGTGGAGTGGGACCCGGATACCATAGGGTGGTTCATCGACGGCGAGGAGGTCGCCCGCTACAGGGGCGAAACGCCCAGAGGAAAAATGTTCATCCTTCTGGCCCTTTTCCAGTACAGCGGATGGCTGGGGGAGATCGATCCGGAAATGGTCTATCCAAAAGAATTCGAAGTGGATTACGTCCGCGCCTACGAAAGGGTGTGACCGTGAAGGACGGTTCGGCGGTAAGGAGGGCGGAAAGACTGACTATTCTCTCCAGCTGCTGCGGCGTGACCGGGGAGACGGTGCTTACCGACAGCGCCGTCATCATGCTCTATCTTGCCTCTCTGGGCGCCGGGAATACGGGACTGCTTTTCTCCACCTCCGTGCTCCCGCTTTTCAACGGACTTGCCGTCATTCCCATGGCGGTGCTCGCCCCCCGGCTCGGAGTAAGGAAACTGGTGCTTGCCTCCTGCGCAGTCTCCTGCATGGGGTATCTTGCCGCTTCTCTTGCCCCGTGGTTCGGATTCGGAGCAAAAACCGTATTGTGGGGGATCACCTGCGCCGCGCTGGTGCAGGCGGGATTCATTGCCGGGTGGTTCCCCCTTCTCAACAGCTTTGTTTCTCCGGAGACGCGGGTGGCGTTTCTGGGCAGGATGCGCTTTTTTCACCAGCTGTGCGCCGCCGTCTTCGTCCTGTTGGCCGGATGGTTCATCCACGGGGGAGAGTCCGCGGGGAGACTTTTCTTCACCGTTCTGCTGGCCTCCCTCATCTTCTGCGGAAGATTTTTCTGCATTCTGGCGGTCCCGCCCTTCCCGGAGGAGGGACGCAAGGATTTCCGTTCCTGGCGGCAGGATCTTGCCGAGGCCGCCTCCCTGGGGAAACTGCGGCGTTTTTCGTTCTATCAGATCCTTTTCAACGCCGGATCCTTCGGCATACTGCCGCTGGCACTGCTCTGCTTGAAAAGGATCGGACTGCCCGACGGCGTGACCGTGATCGTTTCCGGAAGTTCCTTTGTCGGCATGATGCTGGGGTACTGGTTCATCCGGCATCTTGCCGGGAAGTTTTCGGAAAAAGGCGTGGTCATGCTTCTGTGCGTCCTGTGTCTTCCTTCCGCCGTCGGGTTCGCTCTTCTCCGTTCCCTGCCGGGAACACTTGTTTGCATTCTCCTTGCGCTTTCCCTGTGCGGAGCAAGTTTTGCCGTGGCGGCCTTTTCCGTGGTGAGTTCCGCCGTGGTGATGAGCTGTGCCGAAAAAGAAAACGCTTCCATGACCATGGCCTTCGGCAACGCTTTCTACTACGGGAGCGCCGGACTGGTCCGCATTCTTCTCTCCTGTGCGGCGGGGGCGGCCTGGTTCGGGTCTCTCGAAGGAAGCGTTTTCGGCTCCGGGTTCGGGCTTTTGTTCATCCTTTTCGCGGTCCTTATGACGCTTTCTCTCCTTGTTGCGCCATGGTTCTTCCGCAAGGAGCGCTGACGGGAAAAACCGCCTTCACAAACGCATACGGAAAATGATTTTTCTCCTCTTGATTCCGGATGCCGTTTTGCAGGAATGTCCCGTTTTCCCGCGTCCGGATCGGGGAATGTACTTGAAAAGACGCGGAAGAATGCTATAGTAGCAAATGCCGGATTCCCCGGGCGGAAGAGCCGCTTCGGGAAACGGCCCGGGGGGAACGCCTTTTGCGGGGAAAAAACCATTGACGAGGAGAACGAATGAGCCAGAAAGAGGAAAATTTATCGGCATCCAATCCGACGAAGACGCTGATTTCGGTCCACAAGGGGACGAGCGTTCCTTCGGTTGTGCGCTGTCCCAACTGCGGCGGCGAGATGGTCCCCGAT
>JAGAEF010000049.1 GCA_017613255.1 Lentisphaeria bacterium | reverse complement strand
GATCCTTTCCGGCATGAGTGTGCGGGACGCCTTCGCGCTGGGACTTTTGGCCATGGATTACGAAAAGGATTCTCTGGATACGCCCCGCATCGCCGCCGCCGTGGATGCTTCCACGGGGACCGCCGTGCTGGGGATCGTGCGCAAGGACGCGCTTCTGGTGCGTTCCATCCCTCTGGAAAAAGGAAAGATCTACTTCCTTTCCACCTACGAAAAGAACGCCCCCTGCCTCAAGAACGTGGATGAAGCGTTTTCCGCGAAAACCCCGGAGGAGATCGCCTCCTGTATGATCGGCGGCGGCGTTTTCGCCTCCTTCGAAAAACCCGTGACCGCGGCGGCGGCTCTCTGGAACGGAACGGATTACGATTTCGCCGTGCAGGACGCTTCTCTGTAGAAGCTTTTGCGGCAGATCGGCAAACTTTCCGTTTGTTCCCCGGAGCAGACATGTCCTCCATCATCGATTCACTCAATCCGCGCCAGAAGGATGCGGCAAGCACCATCGAGGGCCCGCTTCTTGTCCTTGCCGGAGCCGGCACGGGCAAGACAAGGGTCATCACCTGCCGCATCGCCTACATGATCGAGCAGGGGATCCCCCCCTCCGCCATTCTGGGAGTCACCTTCACCAACAAGGCGGCCAAGGAGATGCGGGAGCGCCTCAACGCCCTCATCGATCCGGAAATGGCCTCCAAGGTCACGCTGGGCACCTTCCACTCCTTCTGCGCCAAGGTCCTGCGCAGGGAGATCCCTCTTGCGGGCCACTACAACGCCTCCTTCAGCATTGCGGACGATTCCGACCAGTCCAGCCTTGTCCGGCAGGCGGCGGCGGAGCTGGGCTACACCAAGGAGGAGCTTGCCACTCCCGAGATCCAGAGCTACATAGGCAGGATGAAAAACCGCCTGAAATTCCCGGAGGACGCCCTGAATGAAGCGCCCGAACACTCCCGGGAGGAGGATATGGCGAAGGTATACGAGCGGTACCAGAAGATGCTGGAGATCCAGAACACGCTGGACTTCGACGATATTCTTCTGCTTACCTTGAAGATCTTTCAGGAGCACCCGGAAGTCCTGCGGAAATGGCAGGAAATGTATCAATACCTCCTCATCGACGAATATCAGGACACCAACTCGGCCCAGTTCCTCATCACCAGACTGCTTGCCGGAGAGAGAATGAATCTCTGCGTGGTGGGGGACGACGACCAGAGCATCTACTCCTGGCGGGGCGCGGAAGTGGCCAACATTCTGGACTTCCCCAAGTATTTCCCCGGAGCAAAGGAGGTCAAGCTGGAGCAGAACTACCGCTCCACCAACGCCATTCTCCGGGCGGCCAACGCGGTCATCGGCAAAAACGGCACCCGTTACGAGAAAAATCTCTGGTCCGCGGAAGGGGAAGGAGAAAGCGTGAAGGTCTTTGCCGTGGAAAACGGGGACGAAGAGGCGAAATTCGTCACCGACACCATGGAAAACATGATCGCCATGGATCCGGCCATGAGCTGGAGCGATTTTGCCGTGCTCTACCGTTCCAACCATCTTTCCCGCGCCTTCGAACTGGAAATGAAGAGAAGGGGCATCCGCCCCAAAATCATCGGCGGACAGGAGTTCCTGCAGAGGAAAGAGGTGAAGGACGCCGCAAGCTATCTCAAGATCCTGGTCAACCCCAGAGACGATCAGAGCCTTCTGCGGGTCCTTTCCGTCCCCCCCCGGGGCATAGGAGACAAGGCGGTCCTTGCCTTGCGGGAGATGCAGAAACAGGAACATTGCGGGATCCTTGCCTGCATGGAGAAGGAGTCCTGCAGGGCGCGCCTTTCCCGCACAGGGGCCTCCGCCGCGGAAAATTTTGCTTCCATCGTGAAAAAGTACAGGGCGCTTTTCGCAAATCCCCAGGGGGCGGCGCTCTCCCTCATCGCCAAGGAGTATCTGGAAGAGATCGGATATCTCAACGGCATGCAGAGGATCTACAAGGATCTCAAGGAGGCGGAAAAACGGCAGGAGAACGTGCTGGAATTCATCACCTTCATGGGGCTCTTCGAAAAGAAGGCGGAAAAAGCCTGCACGCTGGGGGACTTTCTGGAGGCCTACAGTCTTCTGGACGAATCCGACAGGACGGACGATTCGGACGACCGGGACGGCCCCATCCTTTCCACCGTACACGCCAGCAAGGGGCTGGAATTCCCCGTGGTCTTCCTTGTGGGAATGGAACACAACTCCTTCCCCCATGAACGGTCGTTGCAGGAGGGCGGTCTGGAGGAGGAAAGACGGCTCTTCTACGTGGCCATCACGCGGGCGAAGAGGCAGCTGCTCATCACCTACGCGAAAAGCAGGTTCAAATTCCATGAATATGTCCGGGAACGCCCCTCCTCCTTCCTTGCGGAACTTCCCGAAGAGACGGAACACCCGGATTACGGAGAGTTCAACAAGCCCATGGAGCCCGACGCCGTCCGGGAGGCCTTCATCGACTACTTCGACAGCCAGCTCAACGAATACGACGACGAGTGAAAGGACGTCATGACAGCGGAAAACAAATTCAAAAGCAACTATACGAGAGGGTCCATAGGCGGCACCATGCTGAAAACCGCCTTCGCCATGCTTGCCGGAACGCTTGCCATGTCCGGCTACAACATCGTGGACACCTATTTCGTGGGCAATCTGGGGAAGATCCCCATGGCGGCCATGGGATTCACCATGCCCATCGTCATGCTGGTGGGGTGCCTTTTCCGGGGGCTGACCGTGGGAGTCATGGCCACTTCCGCGCAGAGTCTGGGCGGCGGCAGGCATGAAAGAGCCAATCTCCTGATCTTTTCCGGACTGGCCCTCATCACCATCCTCTCCCTTGCGGCGGGGATCGCGGGCTCCTGCGTTTCCGGCTCCCTCATCAAACTCATGAACGCGTCTCAGGAGGCCCTTCCTCAGGCAAAAGCCTACATGGACATCTGGTTTCTGGGGTGCGTCACCGCCTTCGTGGGGCTTACGGGCAACGATCTTCTCATCTCCTCGGGCTTTTCCCGCACGGCAAGCGGCATCATGGTTGCCGGACTGCTCCTCAACACCCTTCTGGATCCCCTTTTCATCTTCGGGCTGGGGCCCGTCCCAGCCATGGGAGTCCGGGGGGCAGCTCTGGCCACGGTGATAGCCCAGGCGTGTTCGGCGGCAACGGCGCTGACCATTCTGCACTTCAAAGGGCTTTTCGTCCTGAAAGTTCCCCCGTGGCGGAAGATGAAAAGCTCCTGGCTTCTCATTATCCAGTACGCCATTCCCTCCTCGCTGGGGATGCTCATGATGCCCCTGGGCTCCTTCGTCATCACCTGGATCACGGCCAAATTCGGAGACGCGGCAGTGGCGGCCACGGCGGCGGCGGCAAGGCTGGAAATGCTGGCATTCGTCTTCCCCATGGCGCTGGGGATCGCCCTCATGCCCATGGTCAGCCAGAACTTCGGCGCCCGCCTTTACGGCAGGATCCGGGCGGGCAGACGTTTCTCCTTCCATTTCGCCTTCTGGTTCCTCATGGTCATGGCGGTCCTCTACTTTCTCCTTGCGGAAGTCCTCGTACGGCAGTTCTCCCGGGATCTGGAGGTGCAGAAGATCATGGCAAGCTGCATGAGGATCATCCCCTGGGGGTTCTGGGCCATCGAGATCCACCGGTATTCCGGATTCTTTTTCACCGGGTGCGGACACCCCCGCATAGCCGCCTACCTCAACGGGTTGCGGGTGATCGGGCTTCTTCTGCCCTTCTCCTTCCTTGCCCTCTTCTTCAAAAACCTCGAAGGGCTCTTCTGGGCGCGGCTTGCCGCGGACGTTCTTTCCGGTACCATCGGGATCATTCTTGCGGGGAGACTGGTGAAAGACCTGCCCGCCGAAGACGGGAAGCCCTACAGCGGCAAAAAGATCTGGCAGGCGATCTTCCCCTTCCTGCGGAAGAAGGAGTCCTGAGGAAGAAAAAACCGGAAAATCCTGAAAAAAACTTTTTGGACACAGATTTCTCCATCCAGCAGAAAAGGAGACAAAATGAAGGAAAATCTCTATTGCATTTCCCCCCGCATCGTTCCCACCGGGAAAAAGGCCGTCATCACCGTGAAGGGGAAATTCCCCCACTCGGACCTGCGCACCTTTCAGGGAGAGTTCATCGTGGACAGCGTCCGCGCCGACGGACTGTTCACCAACGACGAGGTCCCCGGCTACACCTGCGGCAACCAGTTTGACATGGGGCGCCCCCCCTTCGAGGAGCTTGAAGGCGTTTCCGTGGACGAACAGGGCGTCCTCCGTTTCAGCTATCCCTTTACGCAGGACGGGGAGAACACCTTCCGGGTGCGCATCGGGGACCGGGTGCTTTTCGAATTCCGGGTCTTTTCCCTTCCGGAACAGTATCTCTCCTTGCGCCCCTTCCGTGGGGATATGCATCTGCACAGCGGCTTTTCCGGGTGCTGTCACGAAAAGGATTTCCTGAGCCCGGAGTATTACGCGATCCTCAACTGCTCCCTGGGGCTGGACTTCATCGGGATCTCCGACCACAAACAGCACTTTCCTTCCCTCAAGGCGGCGGACTTCATCCGGCAGTGCGGCTCCTCCTTCGTGGTCTATCCTTCCGAGGAGGTGCATCTCCCCGATCTGCATACGATCCACAACCTCAATTTCGGCGGGAACAAGGGGATCTCCTGGAGGCTCTTCAAGGGGAAAGAGGAGTTCGACGCCATCTACAAGTGCTATCTGGAAAAAGTTCCTTCCTTCAAGGACCATTATATGCGGCACCTTGCGGCAAGCTACCATGTGATCCACGACTGGGTCCATGAGGCGGGGGGAGTGAACATCTTCTGCCATCCCTTCTGGCGGCCCAACAGCCGGCTGTTCCTGCCTTCCGAGATCCGGGAGTACGTTCTGGAGCATCACCTTTACGACTGCATCGAACTTTTCGGCGCAGGGAGACGCAACGTGGACGAAAGCAACGCCATGTACATGGATCTCTGCATCCGGGAGGGGAGACTCCTGCCCGCCGTGGGCAATACGGACGCCCATGCTTCCGAATCCCTTGCGAAAAATCAGACCATCGTCTTTGCGGAAAAGAACACTCTCCCCGCCCTGAGAGATGCCCTCCTTGCCAACCGGAGCGTGGCGGTCTCCTTCCTTGCAGGGGATTACCCCCGCACCTCCGGGAGTCTGTTCTGGGTGAGCTTCTACCACTTCCTGCGGGAAAACTACTACGCCAAGCACGACGATCTGTGCCGGAAAGAGTCCGATCTCCTTTTCAAGGCCCTTGCCACGGGAGAACCGGATCCCCAGTACGAATCCTTCATCCACCGCCCCTATGCGGAAAAGCTGGACGGCGTGGAGGAGATGAAAAAGCTCTCCTTTGCCCCCGACAAGGAGGCCTTTGCCGCAGTGCATAAGGAGCAGGCGGAACTGGAGAAGGAGTTCTGGGGCTGATCCTCTCCGAGGGGATCACTCTTCCGTATCGGGAAAATCCCACAGCTCTCCGCAGAAGTTGCGGAAGGTGACTTTTTTTCCGTTGCGGGCCACCTGATGATCCGGCACAAGCTGGACCTTGCCGCCGCCTCCGGGAAGATCGACGGCGTAATGGGGAACGGCCATGCCGCTGCTTTCGTTGCGCAGGAAATCCATGAGTTCCAGTCCTTTTTTCAGGGACACGCGGAAGTGTTCCGTGCCGAAGACAAGGTCGGCATGGAAGAGATAGTAGGGCCGCACCCGGCAGGCAAGAAGCCTGCGCATGAGGGCCTGCAGGACGTGCGGATCATCGTTCACCCCTTTGAGCAAAACCGTCTGACTGCCCAGCACGATCCCCCCGTCGGCAAGACGCCGGAGGGCGCGGGCGGATTCCTCCGTGATCTCGTCGGGATGGTTGAAGTGGACGTTCATGTACAATGGGTGGTATTTTTTCAGCATCTTCAGGAGCTTCCCCGTGATCCTCTGGGGCAGGACGCAGGGGACCCGGGAGCCGATGCGGATGTAATCCACATGGGGTATGGCATGGACCTTCTCCAGATACTCTTCCAGCAAGGAATCCTCCAGAAGGAGGGGGTCTCCGCCCGTGACGAGCACGTCCCGGATGGCGGGCTCTTTCCGGATGTATTCGATCCCCTGAAGGACTTTTTCCCGGTCCACGCACATGGGGGTCTCGAATTTCCGCTTTCTTGTGCAGAAGCGGCAGTACATGGCGCAGCGGTTGGAAACCAGCAGCAGACACCGGTCCTCGTATCTGCGCACCACGCAGGGCGCGGGAGTGTGGGCTTCCTCTCCCAGGGGGTCCTTCATGAGGTCGGCGCTTCCGGAAAGCTCTCTCTCGTCGGGAATGCACTGCCTGTAGATCCCGTCCCCCTTCTCCCGGATGAGGGAAAAGTAGTAGGGATTCACGAAAAAGGGAAATTGGGCCGCTACGGCACGCAGTTTCCCCGCATCGAGATGGAACTTTTCCGCTATCTCTTCCGGAGAGGCACAGCCTTTCTGAAGGATCTTCCGCCACTTTTCCATAAAAAACTCCCTGTTGGAATCAGATCTGCCCCCGGGACTTGAGAAGCATTTCCGCCGTCCAGCGGGTATGGGCCACGCTTCCGGACCGCACCAGCGGCAGGACCACGATCTCCGGCAGGATGCGGCCGTTTCTCCGGACCTCCACGGGGAGCCCCGTCACAGCTTCGGGGATCTCGCCGGGCACGATGACCAGTTCGGCGTAATCCGTATGGATATGGGTGGTCAGCAGGACTTCGGGGGAAGAAGCGCTCCAGCCCTCCGGCAGTTTCGGGCGCACGCTCAAAAGCTCCAGCTCGGAGTAAAGAAGCGTCATGCGGACACGGATGACAAGCGGCCTGCCCGATTCGATGTAGGGACCGTTCTCGAACTCGAAGGAGACCGTTCCCCAGGACCGGTCGAAGGTCAGTTCGTAGGGCCGTTTCGAAGCAAGGAAATGGGCAAAATACATGCGTTTGCGTTCGAGAAGCTCTTCCGGCTCCTCAAGGAAAGACTCCTCATCGGTGAACTGGACCAGTCCGGGCTCGCGGAGTGCGGCCGCCTCCGCGCAGGCGACCACCCTGTCGGTAAGTTCCGTAAGCGTCTGGGGTACGCGCTTCACGCATTTCCTTCCGGTATTTTCGATGGAACAGGTGCGGATCCCGTCTCCCACCGGATCGGTCCACTCCTTCGGGATCCGGCTTTTGCCCAGCAGGATCCCCATAAGCGCCCCGGCAAAGCCGCCGGAACAGTCCGCATCGTCCCCGCAGTTGACGGCACAGGAGACGGTTTTCCCGAAGTCTCCGTTTCCGTAAAGCACCCCCAGGATCCCGAAGGCGATATTTCCCGGCGCCTGAAACCAGCCCAGATCCGCCGTGCTTTCCAGAATCTTTTTTCTGGCGACGGCAAGGGTGTCCCCGTTCCCGTGACACGCTGTCGCCAGACGGACCGCCGCAGCGATCCGGGAGTCGGCAGGGATCAGGGAAAGCCCCGTTTCGATAAGTTTTTCCAAATCGTTTTCCGCAAAGGCCGCCGACTCCAGCGCGGCAGTGAAGATCTCCGCATAGATCCCCTCCCCGCAATGGTCGCAGCAGGCATCCGCATAGGCGGCTCTGGCGGCCTGATCCGGAGAACCGGGGAAAAGGCACGCCCAGATCTCCGAACGGATCCAGGCCCCGTTGCTCCATTTCCACACGTCGTTGCCGCAGGAGCCCGAAAGAGGAGGCAGAAGCCCCATGCGGATATTGTTGCGGCAGACCCCGTATTCGTTCCACGGGCCCGTGATCATTTCCGACCAGTATTCCGCAAGAATGCGCTCCTGCACGTTCAGCGCGCCGTGCCGCTCCACGGCGGCCAGCCACACCAGCTGCAGATCCAGATCGTCGTTGGGCAGATTGGCCCCCCGGATCTCCGGCGGATAAAAGGAGACCGTATTCATTTCGGTGCTCCATTCGTAGGGCGCGCCCAGCGTGCCGCCTGCGGCTTTCCCCGTCCAGCATCCGTATACCTTGTCCCGATAGATTTCGCGGTTCAACCGTCTTGCATTGGCCATCGTTCGTCCTTTCCTGAAAGAAGATCCGTGAATTTTCCCTTCCGTTCTTCCCATTACCATAGTGCAGGGAACGGGAAAAGTCAATCCGCGGACAAGAAAAACTTGAAAAGATGCGGAAAGATGCTACAGTAATCGTTGCGGGTTCCCCGTTCCTGTGAAGGGTTTTAGACTTTTTCGAGGATGCGGGAGCCGGAATGCCGTCAGTTGCTGAATTTCAACCGGATAAAAGAACGAAAGGAAGGAAAAGAAATGAAACTGGGACTCATAACGATTTTCGCAACCGCTCTGGCGCTGAGCTGTCCGGCGAGATCATTCCCTCTCACGGAAAACGGAAAAACGGTCTGCTGCATCGTTCTTTCCCCCCAGGCGGGTCCGGCGGAAAAACATGCGGCGGAGGAACTTTCCAAATACCTTGCCCTTACCAGCGGCGGCAAGCTCCCTTCCATCGGGGAAAAGCCGCAGGAGGGAACGTACCCCATTTATCTCAGGAAAATCAAGGACGCGGCCACGGGGGAACAGGGATTCCGCATCACGGCGAAAAAGGAGGGGTTGACGGTGGATGCCAGCGAAGACTGCGGCATCCTGTTCGGCGTATACGATCTGCTGAAAAAATATGCCGGAGCCCGCTGGCTGGTGCCGGGCAAGGACGGGGAATACTTGAGCGGAAAGAAGACCATTTCCGTGCCGGAAGGCTCCTATACGGAAAAGCCCCATTTCCTGTTCCGCTATTATCTGCCTGCCGTCATAGCCTGGAATTCGCCCCGGTGGGACAGCTGGGACTGGTGTCTGCGCAACGGCATCCGCATCGATGATTTCAGCGGGATCGTTTATATGCCCTCCCTGAAGGCGGGACTCAAGAAACGCGCGGCCATCGGTCTGAACGGCTCCCATTGTTTTTCCTACCTCATCACCTGGCGGGGCGTGGTGGATGTGCCCCCAGCCAAGTACAGGGAGTATGTGGACAAACTGTTTGCGGAACACCCGGAATGGTTCCCGATGATCAACGGCAAACGCATCCCCATCTATCACGGCGGAGCGGAACCCCAGCCCTGCACCAGCAATCCGGAGGTCATCCGCCGGGCGGCAAAATACATCATCGCAAAACAGAAAGCTTCCCCGCCGGACAGCGTCTTCTGGTTCATGAACAACGATCTGCCGAAATGGTGCGAGTGCCCCGAGTGCGTGAAACAGGATCCCCCTGCGGAACGGGCCGAAGGCATCGTTTCCACCCGCTACTGGAAATTCCTTTCTTCCGTGCTCAAGGAGGTGCGCAAGGAGCTTCCCGACGTGAAGATCATGGCGGTTACTTACCAGAACTACAGCGCGCCTCCCCTGGGGGCCGAACCGCCTTCCAACCTTTACAATCTCATGCTTTCCAATCACCGGCGCTGCTGGAAACACCGTCTGGACGATCCGACCTGCCCGACCAACAAATGGTATCTCGACTACAACCGGGCATGGGACCGCAAGGGGATCCCCATCTTTACATGGGAAGAGTGCTATGTTTTCGGAAAAGACTTTCTTCCCAATGAAAAAGCCGTGGTGGAAACCTTGCGCTTTTACAGGAAAAACATGCCCAACATCCAGGGATTCCGAACGGAAGTGGTCTGCCCAGACGGGATTTTCAACTATAACCGCGGGACATTTTCCAACAAGAACAACTGGTACATGATGTGGCAGATGATGTATTTGAGCGCCGCATTCCAGTGGAACCCGGATCAGGATTACGGGAAACTCTATGACGAGATCAACTCTCTCTACTACGGCAAAGGCTGGGAAGGCGGCATGCGGGAATTCCGCAGACTGCTGGAGGAGGCCTACTTCTCCTCCCCCGGCTGCTGGGGTTACGGCCACAGCGTCATGACCGGAAAATTCCTCGACCGGATCGGGCTGGAAAAGAAGCTGAACGCCTCTCTGGACGCCGCGGAAAAAGCCGCCGCAAAAGATCCCGATCCAAGGGCATTGAGCCATGTGAAGCGCGACCGGGTATTTTTCCGGGAGACCTGGCTCAAAAACTATCGGGAATATCTGGAAAATGCCCGGGACATCAAGGCCTACCCG
>JAGAEF010000048.1 GCA_017613255.1 Lentisphaeria bacterium | reverse complement strand
GGGAAATCCGTTTTCGTCCCCTCCGGGAGAGGAAAGGATTCCGTAAGATCTTCCACGAGGTTCCGCCACTCCGTCATGCGCCGGAAAGAGAGAAAATTCTTGACGCAGAACCGTTTCAATGCGCTTCTGCTGCGGTTTTCCCCCATGGATTCCCCCGCAAGGATCCACAGTTTGAGGATCCCCATGAAATCGGAAAGAGGGGAAGAAAAGGCTTTCTGCGCCTCGTCCGCTTCCTTTGCGTGCTGGAACGGCCGTTCCCGGGGATCGGCGATGCTCAAAAAGGAGGCAATGACCAGCATTTCCGGAAGAACTTTCCTCTTTTCCGCCTCCAGAAGCATCCGCCCCAGATGGGGGTCCAGAGGCAGCTTCGAAAGGCGTCTGCCCACGCTTGTGAGGGTGAAATCCCTTTCCAGCGCGTGGAGATCCTCCAGCGTGCGCCTGCCCTCCCGCACAAGGGAGAGACTGGGGGGATCCACGAAGGGAAACTCCTCGATGGGCGGAAGGTTCAGGGAGGCCATCTGCAAAATCACGCCGGCAAGAGAGGTGCGCTGGATCTCCGGCGCGGTGTAGGGGGCGGCCTCCTGAAGAGTTTCTTCCGAGTACAAATGGATGCAGACCCCGTCCCGGAGCCTTCCGCAGCGGCCCCGCCTCTGTCTGGCGCTGGCCTGGGAGACTCCCTCCACCAGCAGTTCCTGGATCCGGCTTCCCGGGTTGTATCTGCTCAGCCGCACCAGCCCGGAATCCACCACGAACCGGATGCCGGGAATGGTGAGGGAGGTTTCCGCCACGTTGGTGGCAAGGATCACTCTTCGTTTCCCGGGAGATTTCTGGAAGATCCGGTTCTGATCGGAAGCGGAAAGCCGTCCGAAAAGGGGCAGAACCTCCAGAGAGGGGAATTTTCTCCCCTCCAGTTTGGCGAGGGCATCCCGGATCTCCCGTTCTCCGGGAAGAAAGACGAGGATGTCGCCGTTTTCCTCCAGTTCCCGGGCGAATTCCACGCCCCGCACGACGTGGTCGGAAAGTTCTTCCTCCTCTTCCGGCGGCAGGAAACAGTCTTCGATGGGATAAAGCCCCCCTTCCACCTGAATGACGGGAGCGTTGGAAAAGAATTCCGAGATCCTGCCCGATTCCAGCGTAGCCGAAGAGATGACGATATGGAGATCTTTCCGTTTCTCCAACAGAAGCTTCATATAGCCGAGGAGAAAGTCGATATTGAGGCTGCGTTCGTGCACTTCGTCCAGAATGATGCAGTCGTACTGAAGAAGCAATGGATCGCTTCTGGTCTCCGCAAGCAGGATCCCGTCGGTCATGAACTTGATGACGGTATTTTCGCTGGTCCTGTCGTCGAAACGGATCTTGCACCCCACCTCCTCCCCCGCGGCACCGCCGGTCTCCTCCGCCAGACGCCGTGCAAGAGCGGTGGCCGCCAGCCTGCGGGGCTGGGTGCAGCCGATCCTGCCCCTCCGCCCGAATCCGCATTTCAGCGCGATCTTGGGCAGCTGGGTGGTCTTGCCCGAGCCGGTGGTGCCGCAGACGATCACCACGGGGTGCTCTTTCAGTTTCTTTCCGATCTCATCGGTCTAAGCGCTTATGGGGAGGTTTTCCGGAAAGAGCACCCGCAGGGAATCCGCCTTTTCTCCCAGAAACTTTGCGGAAAATTTGTCCAGAAGAAGGAGGAATTTTTCCAGAGAAGGGGAGGAAGAATTTTTCTCCAGATCCTCCAGAACCCTTTTGCGCAAAGAGGCAAGCTTTCTGCGGTCGGAAAGGAGGACTTTCTCCCACTTTTCCCGGATCATGCTGCGAAGGGAGGCGGGATCGGAAGCGGAACATACTCCGTTTTCGGGAGTTCCGCCTTTTCTCTCTTCGCCGCAGCGCGTTTCGTTTTCCTTCCGCTCTTCTTCCATACGACCTCTTTTCCCGAAATAAAATCACCCAATAATATACAGCGCCATGGAAGGTTTGGCAAGACCTCCATGAAAAGCTCTTTTTCCGGAATGACGTTTGACGCGGGAAGAAGGATACTTGCAAAAACATTCTTCAGGAAAAACGAAAGGAGAATCATGACGGTCAGAAGCGTGACATTCGGCAGCAAGTTCATCCGGACGGGCGGAAGCGTTTCCTTTCAGGAACGCACAGTCCACCCTTCCGACTTCACTCTGGAAAGAACCTTTGGCGACTATGCCTCCCAATGGGCGGCAAGCGAGGATCTTTTTCACCTCAAATACCCATGCTGGCAGGAATTCGCGGACTGCTTCGTCATGCGCAGGCCCGTCATCCAGATCACGGGAATGCAGAAATGCCTTACCAGCAGTTTCGGGGCGGATGAACTGGAAAACCATCTTGACCCCGGATTCGTCTCCCTGAGAAGCTTCGCCGTTCCCGGTTTCGACAGAGGCAGCATCCCCAAAGGGAGCTATCAGCTCAAAAGTCTGGAATTCCACGATCAGGGGGATACGTTCACCGTCGTCAATATCTCCTATCTGCAGTACGGCCCGTGGTCTCTTGTCCAGCTGGAGGAGAACCTGCCCGATCCGGAGGGCAGCTTGTCATGAAGGATCTGGTCTGGCTGCGCAGGGAGAGCTGGGAAGAGCTTCAAACCCTGCTGAAAAACATTCAGATCCGGAAAAGCCCAGCTGTCGCCAAGGCCGCCATGCACTTTACCGGAACGGGGAGCAACTCCCGCATCTTTCTGGATCTGCCCGAAAACAAGCCCGGATACGACGGCATGTTCAAAGTCGTCTACGATTGCCAGGAGCGTGCTTTCACCGTGCTGGATCCTTTCGATCCGGAAAAGGAGACGGCGGGGTTTGCCTACATCAACGGGGTGTATACGGAGATCCCTGCGGAGAGCATCGATCTGGATGTGGACGTGCTGGCGGACAGGGAAATCATGTTGCCCGACGGGACGACGGCAACGGTGAAGGAAGGGTATGTTTCCCTGTGTCTGGATCCGGAGGGGGGAACCGCCTTTACCATTACGCCGGAGGTGGTCAAGCGCGTTTATGACGGGGAATTCTGCGTGGAATACAACCGGAAAAATGATCTGCTTGCCATCGTGGACGGGAGCAACGCCAGGGGGGAGACTGCCGGGTACGC
>JAGAEF010000047.1 GCA_017613255.1 Lentisphaeria bacterium | reverse complement strand
CTTCTGGGGATCATCCACGGGCCGGGGGGCGGCGTGCGTTTCTACCGGACGGTCTTCCTCAACGAGGTGAACAAAGAGTATCTGCGCACCGCCGCCGCCAAGGGGGTGGCCCCCTTCTTCCTCTACTTCAAGCACCTTTTGAAAAACGCCCTGATCCCCATCATCACCCGCTGTTCCACGCTTTTGCCTTTCCTCTTTACGGGCAGTCTCCTTCTGGAGACCTTTTTCGGCATTCCCGGGCTGGGCTACGAAGGGGTGAACGCCCTGAACGACGGGGATCTGCAGATGCTCAAGGCTCTTGTTCTTCTCAGCGCTTTTCTGTTCGTTTTCATCAATCTGGTTTCCGACCTTGCCTACGCGTGGGCGGATCCCCGCATCCGGCTGGAGAAGAAGTCCTGAAAGGAGCTTTTGGGGCCTTTTTCCTGCGGAATTTTGCGGAAATGTGCAGAATATTGTCAAAAAAATGCAAGGAAGAAGATTTGCTTATTGCCGAAAAGGCTGTACAGTAATACTGCGCCGCTACGGGAAGTTCCCTTGCGGCCCCACACTTCAAATAAGGAAGAGGAAATGAAAAAAAGGATCGGTATCATCGGTTTCGGTGAAATGGGCAAGCGTCACGCCCTGGAATTTCGGGAATCCACCATGGGGGAGATCGCCATTGCGGGCGTGGTGGAACCCAACGACGAAATGTACGAAAACGGCTGCGCATGGAACAAGTGCGACATTCCCCGGTACGGCAGCGTGGAAGAGCTTCTGGAAAAGGGCGCTCCCGACGGGATCCTGATCACTTCCCCCAATTTCACCCATCTTGCCAATCTGAAGAAGCTGGACAGCTTCCACGGCCCGATCCTCGTGGAAAAGCCGCTGGATACCTCCCCGGAAAAGATCTCCGACATCGTGCGTTTCGTGAAACAGCACAAGGGCCCGGTGATGGTGGACCACTGCATGCGGTACTCCCCCATCATCCGCAAGGCAAGGGAGCTGATCGAAAAGGGCGCCATCGGGAAGGTCTGCTCCTTCCAGTTCACCCAGAGGGACGGCGCGGGCATGTACCACAACTTCCGCCGCACCCGTGCGGGGGGAGGCGGGTTCATGGTGGAAAAGGCCACCCACGATCTGGATGTGATGCTCTTTTTCACCGATGCCAGACCGGAAAGCGTCATGATGGTTTCCGCCCAGCACGCCGTGGGGGGGGACAAACCCGACGACCTCACCTGTTCCGAATGTGCCGAAAGGGGCCGCTGCCGCTACGCCAAGGAAAGCTACGTCATGAAGGGCCTGAAGGTCAACGATGTGGCCAAGCTCAACGAACTGTGCGTGTTCGCCAAGTGCGTGGACGTGCCGGACAACGAAACGTGCACCATCCGTCTTTCCAACGGCATTTTCGGCACCTACAGCCACTCCTACTTCGTTCCCGTTCCCGGCCACAGCCGCATCTACGAGATCCTGGGCACGGAAGGAGCCATGTACCTCACCCTTTCCAGGGAAGGCTCCTATGAAGGGGAGATCAAAATCTATCCCTTCAACCGGGAACTTACCACGGAAACGCTCTCCTTCAAGTACGACGGCAAGATCCACTACTATGCCGGCCCGTTCCTTGCCCGCCACTTCCTGAGCCTGATGAAAGGGGAAACGACCCCCTTCACCACCGTTCCTCAGGCGTTCACGGCGGAAATGCTGGGCTTTGCGGCGATCCGCTCCTCCATGGAAGGGAGCCGCTGGGTGGAATTGAGCGAGATCGTCCCCCGGGACCTTGCCGATTCCATCGTGGGAAAGTAAGGAAAAAACATAGAGGAGATTCGTCATGGGCGGAGACAGAGAGTTTTTTACCGACAGAACGTCCGGTTTCACCGTATGGAGAGGGGAAAAGGAGCTTATCGGCGCGGGGGAGAGCTCCCGCTGTTCCGAGAGGGTTTCCGTTCCTGCTTCCGGGAGATACTTTCTTGAGTTTCAATGCAGCTATTCCCTTGAGGTGACTTTCGGTTCCTTCACCTATGAGCAGGGGAATACACCCATGCTCCACGACGAGATCCGGGAGATCCCCGTACTTCTGAAAAAGGGCGTGCAGAAGCTGGAAGTGCTTCTTGCCAACAAAGGCAGCGGGGAAATTTCCGGAGAGTTTTCCGCACGGATCCTGGACGAGGAGGGCAATATCCTCTACCCGGAAAGAGTCATTCCTCTCCCGCCGACTGCGGAAGAAGGACCTCTCCGGAAGGCGCCGGATCTTTCCTCCTACACTCCCGGTGTGGGGAAGATCGGCAGTTTCGGGCGGTTCGGTTTCTCCAAGGGGGACGGCGTTCTGGATTGGAGCATGCCCTCCTGGGGGCTGATTTCCCGCCCCTTCGTTTCCGGGAATCCCCGGTATCACAAAAATCTGCTCTGGCACTTTTCCCTCCTGCCCGACGGGGAGGAGACCAGCGGCTCCCTTCTGAACGCCTATCATGTGCCGGAAAACGAGACCATCCGGAACGACTGGAGCGGGGTCCGCTGGACGAGACGGCTGAAGAACGGAAAAACCCTCACTTTCGACTACTCCGTTCTCACGCCCTCCCTTCTGCTGGAAACGGATCTCCCCTATGTGAAAGTCTCTTTGCTGAAAGGCATTTCGCCTTGGAAAAAGATCACGCTTCCCCTTGCCGGCGGCCTGCATACGCGCCGGGTGGATCGGGACGGGAGCACGCTTTGTTACGACAAGGCTTCCGACGGGCCGCTTTCCGCAAACTTCGTACTGTTTTCCGCGCAGGGCGTTTTTCCGGAAGTCCCCGTGGAGTTCGTTCTGAAACGTTCTCCGGAACGAATCAGACTGGAGTATGATCCCGCCGGAAGACTGGAAGCATTCCGTTTCGAATTCGACGGAAGCGTGGACTGGATGATGATGCTCTTCCCCTTCGGGATCGAACTCTTCCAGCCTCTTGAACTTTCCGAAGAGAAGATGGAAGAGTGGGCTCCCCTCTGCCGGAAATACGCCCAGAGGGCGCTTTCCCGGCCCGTTTCCTGCACGGACTATTACAAGGCGGACGCCGAAAAGGTCCGGATCATGCAGGTCTTTTCCTTCCGGGAGTTCCGGGACGAGTGGAACACGGTTCCCCTGCACTTTGCTCCGCTTCCTCCGCCGCTGAGTCTGGCGGAAGGGCATGTAAAGGAGATCGTTCTGGATCCGGACTGCGTGCGGGAAAAATTCCCCACCAAGTACGGTTTCCTTTACGGGGTGGAAAATTCTTCCTGTTCCTCCTATACTCTTCCCGTGCCCGACACCAGAAGGGATCTGGCCTTTTCCGGGGAGCGGTACGAAGAACTCCGGAAGAAGCTGGAAAGCGATTTCGACGCATTCATGTCCTTCCATCTGGATGCTCCGGAAGTGGGCAATCCGGGGAATTATTCCTTCGTCTTCCAGTACAGTTTCGTGCTCATGGTCTTCCATCTCCTGCATCCGGACAAGCGGAAAAGACTTGAAGCGACCATCCGGGATGGACTGAAGAAGGTCTGCGACGTGGATTACGCCTATGTGGGGCCGGGCGGACGGCGCTGTTACAGCTGGTACAACCGGAAGGAGCCCTTCTCCAAGCTGGACTTCAACATGACCTATCTGCACGTGGGAGGGATCAACCGCTTCAGGGAGTGCAGCAAGGAGACCATCGAAAACACGGACATCCTTATGGTGGAGACCGACTGGGGCAACGGCATGAGCCTTTACGGCAGCTGGTTCGGCGCCCTGTTCACCGATTCCTGGGACCTGATCCGGGAGAACTGGCAGGTCTTCCGCCACGCCTTCGACTACTATCTGCACGCCATGGACTGGGCCTGCATGTGCGCTTCCTACTGCGAAAACGGCATAAGCTGGAGCGACGGGACCAACTACGGCGGGTATCTGGGCTTCCTCAACATGGCCGAGATGCTGGAAAAGGAGGAGGATCTGGCGCTGGGAAGATACGCCTTCGCCAAGATGTTCGCCATGCGGGCGGGGCTGTTCCATGCCTCCCAGTACTACTACTGCAAGTTTTTGGGCGTGGACAAGTGGTACTGCGCCAAATTCTTCCATGAGGAGACCGACGCTTCCCGCGCCTTCCTTTCCTATCCGGCAAAACTCTACGGCAACTGCCGGTCGGATACGCTGTACAACATCACCACGGAAGGCCATTACAAGGAGGCGCTGGACGCCTACTGCCATTACATGAACGAGGAAATGCTCCGTCTTCTGGACGCCTTCCTCCATTCCCGGACCCCCGCACCCTGGGAGGAACGGCCCGCCGGAGCGGAGGATGTGTACCACACCGTCAACGGCGTCGTGGGCTGGCAGGAGGTCTATTCCTATTTCATGTGCTGTATCCGTCTGGGCCTCATGGGCAGGGAAGAGCTGGAGGAAAAGATCGAAACGGCCATGAAAAACAAGCGCCTTGCCCGGGAGTTTCTGGGGCATGTGCAGTGGAGCAAGCGGAGAGTGCCCGCCTACTGGACCTATGCCTATCTCCTTTCCACGCTGTACGGCAGGGAGCAGCTGCGCCTCACCTGCTGGAAAGATCTGGAGATCGGGAAGGCGGTCTATCCGGAACTGGAGATCAAAGTAAAGGCTCCCGGAGCTTTTCTGGAGTTCCGGAGCGAAAAAGCGGTCCCGGAAGTCACTCTGGACGGCGAGTCTCTGGAACCAAAGGAGATCCGTTCCGGACTCTGGAGAGTATTCCCGGAAAAAGACGGCAAAATCGTTTTGGGAGTGAAGAATGGATAAGGAATTCGAGAAAAACTGGCGCTTCACAAGGGATCTTGCCTGCGAAAACTCCTTCATGCTTCCCGAATACTCCGACGAAGCATGGGAGACGGTGGACGTGCCTCACGACTGGGCCATAAAGGGGCCTTTCGACGAAAAGAACGATGCGGAGATCACCATCATCGACGTGGCAGGCGGGAGAGAGTGGAAAATGGTCCATCCGGGAAGGACCGGAGGGCTCCCCCATGTGGGGAAGGGGTTCTACCGGAAGAAATTTTGTCTTTCCGGGATAAAGGGGAAACACTTCCGGATCGAATTCGATGGCGTCATGAGCCGCGCAAAAGTCTACTGCAACGGCGCCTTCGTCACGAACCGGCCCAACGGATACTCCTCCTTCTGCGCGGACGTGACACGCTTCGTGAAAGAGGGGGAAAACGTTCTTGCCGTTTCCGCGGAAAATCTTCCCGGCGCAAGCAGATGGTATCCGGGCGCGGGGATCTACCGGCATGTGAGACTCGTGGAGGAGGGGGAGACCCATGTGGAAATGTGGGGAGTGCGCGTCTCCACCAAAGAGAACACTCTTTCCCTCCGCGTGAAGATCGCCAATCCTTCCGGGAAGGCGGTCCCCCTTGTCCTTTCCGTGCTGGACGGTTCCGGAAGACGCGTTGCGGAAAAGACCGTGCAGGTTTTGGACGAGGTCCGGGAAAGTTTTACATTGGAAAACGTGAAAAAGTGGAGTACGGAGGAACCCAATCTCTATACGCTGGTCACGAAACTAAAGGAAAGCAGGAAAGAGACCCTTTTCGGCTTCCGGGACATGGTGTTCGATCCCCATGACGGATTTTTCCTCAACGGAAAGAAGATGAAATTTCAGGGGGTGTGCCTGCACCACGATCTGGGGATCATCGGGGCGGCGGTGGACCGCGACGTGACGAAGCACCGTCTGGAGCAGCTCAAGAGTATCGGCTGCAACGCCATCCGCACCTCCCACAATCCCCCCGATCCGGAACTTCTGGATCTTTGCGACCAAATGGGCTTCCTTGTGATCTGCGAAGCATACGACGAGTGGAAACTGCCCAAATGCCCCAACGGCGTGCATCTCTATTTCGACGAGTGGGGTGAGCGGGATCTAAAGGACATGATCCGGCGGGACGCCAACCACCCCTGCGTGATGATGTGGAGCATAGGCAACGAGATCGATGAACAGTATACTCCTGACGGTCCGGTGATGACGGAGCGCCTCTGCGCCGTCTGCCACGGGGAGGATCCCACCCGTCCCGTCACGGCGGGTCTGAACAACGGCGACGACAGCATCACAGGCGGCCTCTTCGACGGCGTGGACGTGAAGGGCTTCAACTACAAGCCCTACATCTACTCCCTCTACCATCACACCTTCCCGGATGCTCCCATGTACGCTTCGGAAAGCGCCTCCACCATCAGCAGCAGGGGGGAGTATTCCGACTACCTTTTCGAGGAAATGGTGAAGAAGCCCGATCTGCAGATCGACAGTTTCGACCTCTGCAACTCTCCCGGCGCCACCATCCCCGAACACGAGTTCAAGGGGCAGGACGAAAATCCCTTCGTCATGGGGGAGTTCGTCTGGACGGGCTTCGATTATCTGGGAGAGCCCACCCCCTACCGGGAGGAGTGGCCCGTGCGCAGCTCCTTCTACGGGATATTCGATCTTTGCGGCATCCCCAAGGACCGGGCTTTTCTGTACAAGAGCCGCTGGACGAAGGAAAAGGTCCTGCACCTCATGCCCCACTGGAACTGGGAAGGACACGCCTTCGTCCCGGTGCAGTGCTATACCAACTACAAAACGGTGGAACTTTTCGTCAACGGAAAAAGCATGGGGGCGAAAACCCGCAACGTGAAAAAGATCCTGGGGTATTCCCGGCTGGTGTGGGCCCATGTTCCCTATGAAAAGGGGGAGATCCGGGTCAAGGCTCTGGACGAAAAAGGAAATGTCCTGGAGGAAGCCTTCATCCGGACCGCGGGAGAGCCTTCCGCCGTGAAACTGGAGGCGGAGCGTACCGGGAAAACCGTTTTCGTCACGGCCTCCATTGTGGATGCGGAAGGCAATCTCTGCCCGGATGCGGCGGATACGGTCTCCTTCGAAAGCAACGGAAAGATTCTTGCCTGCGACGGGGGAAACGCCTCCAGTACGGAGGTCTTCCACACCCCCTTCTGCAAAGCCTTCCACGGCAAGTGCGCTTCCTTCATCCGCTCTTCCGGGCCCTGCACGGTGAAGGCGACCGTGAAGAGAGAGGGAAAAGTCATCACTTCCGAACTAACCATTTCCTGAAAATACAAGGAGAAAAATGAAAACGGAACGACCCTATGAGTTTCGGGAATTTCTGGACATGATCCATCTGCCCGACCGGAGAAACGACGACGTGAAAGCGCCGGAAAAGGACGAAACACTGCTGGATCCTTCCTGGAGGATCCGTGTCCCCGCCGACGCAACGAACGGCCTGCTCCGGGCGGCTTCCGACATGCAGGACTACTTCTTCACCAGCATGAAGATCTCTCTTCCCGTAGTGAAAAGCCACGAAAAGAGTCCCAACGAGATCTTTCTCACGGAAATGGAGAAGAAAAGCGATTCTCCCTCCGACGTGTGTCTGGATTCCCGGGCCTATTTCTACACCTGCACGAAGGATTCCGTCACCGTGGAAGGCGAGAGCTGGGTCGGCGCGGCGCAGGGCGTGTACTACATGGAAGATTTGATGAACCTGCGGCAGATCCCCGCCCTGAAGCAGACGGAGCAGATCCGCAGGAAGCCCTTCTTCGCCCCCCGCATGACCCATTCCGGATACGGGCTGGACCAGTTCCCCGACAATCACCTTGCCGGGATCGCCCATGCCGGATTCGATTCCATCATCGTCATGCTCACGGGGCCGGACAGGACGAGACAGGGCTCCATCGACGTGAACACCCTCATCTGCCGGGCGGCGAAGTTCGGACTGGGCGTGTACATCTACAGCTACCTTTCCGGCTACAAGCACCCGGACGAAACCGATGCGGACGCCTTTTTCGACGGTTCCTACGGGGCGCTCTTCCGGCACTCTCCGGGGGCGCGGGGGATCATTCTCGTCAGCGAAGCCTGCGAGTTCCCCACCAAGGATCCCCGGGCCAACCGGCATCTGACCACCCCCGGCGGGGCCAACCCCTATACCCAGGGGATCTGCGGAGACAAGCCCGGCGCGGGCTGGTGGCCCTGTTCCGATTATCCCCAGTGGGTGGACGCGGTGAAAAAGGCGGTGCGCAAGTACAATCCCACTGCCGACGTGATCTTCTGGACCTACGGTTTCGGACGGGCCCCCGTGGAACCCCAGAAGGAGATGATCCGTCATCTGTCAAGGGATGTCTCTCTTCTCGTTACCTTCGAAATGTACGAACAGAGGAAATTCCCCCATCACATGGTCATGCAGCCGGATTACTCCATCACCTTCCCCGGCCCCAGCAGAATGTTCACCTGCGAGGCGGAGGCGGCAAAGGAGATCGGGCTTACTCTCTATTCCATGACCAATACGGGCGGCCGCACCTGGGACGCGGGGATCGTGCCCTACATCCCCGTTCCCCAGCAGTGGATCCGCCGGTACGACAAGATGCACGAGGCAAGGAAAAAGTATGGACTTTCCGGCCTCATGGATTCCCACCATTTCGGCTGGTATCCTTCCGTCATTTCCGAGTGCAGCAAATGGTCCTTCTGGTCGCCGGAAACGGATATGAAGG
>JAGAEF010000046.1 GCA_017613255.1 Lentisphaeria bacterium | reverse complement strand
CTTTATGACTGCGGCACCGCCGCGGTGGAAGCGGGGCTGCGCACCTGCCGCGCCGCCACCGGCAAGCATGAGTTCCTCTCCTGCTTCATGGACTTCCACGGCAAAAGCGGCCACTCCATCGGCTGCGCCCGCATGACCAAGTTCAGCGGACCCGCCCGGCCCGCCGGATTCTACATGGTCCCCCGCCCCGACACCTACCGCCCCTGGTGGACAAGGCCCGACGGCTCCCTGGATACCGAAAAGTATCTGGAATTCTATGACACCTTCATCCGGGAATCCACCACCAATCAGGTGGCGGCCTTCGTCCTCGAGCCCATCCAGGGCTGGGGCGGCTCCATCATGCCGCCGGACGACTTCTTCCCCAAACTCCGGAAATTCTGCGACGAACACGGCATCCTGCTTTTCGCCGACGAAGTCCTCACCAGCATGGGGCGTACCGGCAAGATCCTCTGCTGCGAACACTGGAACGTGCTGCCCGACGTGGTCACGCTGGGCAAAGGCTTCGGCAACGACTTCCCCGTGACCTGCATGGCGGTGCGCAAACCCTATGCGGACGCGGTGGACAAGATCAGCGCCTCCACCTCCTACGGCGGAAACCCCATGGCCTGTGCCGCGGCGCTGGCCTGCTTCGAGGTCATCGAGGAAGAGGGCCTTCTGGAACACGCGCAGGAGCTGGAAAAGCTTTTCAAGAATCGCATGAAAGACTGGACGACCAAGTACAGAATCGTGGGAGACACCCGGTGCAAGGGCTGTCTGCTGGGCATCGAGCTGGTGAAGGACAAAGTCGCCAAGACTCCCTTCGACGAAGCCGGCAGAATGGTCTATCAGAAGGCCTTCCGCAAAGGGCTCGCCTGGGTCCCCGCCGGTCATATCCTGCGCATGAGTCCTCCCATCGTGATGCCCGATGATGTGGCCCTCAAGGGCATGGACATCATCGAAGAGGCCGTGGCGGAGACGGAAAAGGAACTTCTGGGCTGAGTTCCTCAAGTCTTTCCGGTCCATTCGGTCCGCACGGGAATTCCCCGTGCGGACCATCGAATCATCTGCGGAGAAGAAAAAATGGTTTCAGTGAAATGGTACGGGATCAACGCTCTGGAGTTCCAATATTCCGGAGGCTCCTTCATGATCGACCCCTATGTAAGCAGAAGCAGAACGAAGATCGTCGTCCCGGAGGAGCAGGAAAAGTATCTCAGGGAATGCAAGCCGGATTTCGTGCTTATGACCCACTCCCACTGGGACCATCTCCCGGATATGCCGTATCTGATCGCGAAAACGGGCACGGTTCTGTACGCATCGAAGACTGCCTGCAACATCATGCGGGCGCTGGGCGTGGAGGAAAAAAATCTCCACGAACTTTCCTATGGGGAGGTGCTCCGTTTCCCCGGACTTACCGTCACCTGTCTCGAATCCCGGCACATGGGCGTCATGCCGGAGGACCGTTTTTACGACACGGTCCCGAAGAATACGGATTTTTCGATTGCGGAAAGCTGGAAGTGCGGGGAGGTCTTCGCCTTCAAGCTGGAAATGGACGGTCTCACCGTTCTCAACGGCGGATCGGCCAATCTCTATCTCCCCTCCATGAAGGGACTTTCCTGCGACTGGCTCCTTTACGGGATCAGCCGCTGGAAGGAGGGGTTCCCCCAGCTTCTCACGGAAAATCTCTCCTTCAAACACATGATCGGAGTACACCACGACGAATTCACCCGTCCCCTTTCGGAATTTTCGTTGCGGGACGATCTGAAACGGCTGAAAAACGTTCTTCCGGACCTTCCGGCGGAAGAACTGCCCGTTCTCCACTGGACGGAACTCAAGTAGAAAAACAGGAGGCCCCATGCACAACGTGAAGGATTTCGGAGCAAAGGGCGACGGCGTGACCAAGGATACCGCCGCCATACAGAAGGCCGTCGACGCGGGGGGGATCGTCCACTTTCCCCCGGGCGTGTATCTCACGGGAACGATCTATCTCAAATCCGACGGCGGGCTGGATCTGGAGGAAGGGGCGGTCATTCTGGGAAGTCCCGACCGGGAGGACTACAATGCCGACGACGCATTCCCCCAGAACCGGGCCTTCGTCAAGGAACGGGGCTCCGGAGCGCATCTCCTCATCGCCCTGGAACAGCACAACATCGTTCTGCGGGGCGGCAGGATCGACGGCAACCGGCAGGCCTTCATGAATCAGCCCCACCCCACGGTGAGCACGGTTTTCGCCATGCCGGAGTGGAGGCCGGGGCAGATGGTCTTCTTCTGCGAGTGCACAAATATAACCGTAACCGATATGGAAATGACGGAGCCTCCCTACTGGACGCTCTTCCTTCACGGGTGCGAATTCGTCACCATCCGGGGACTGCGCATCACCAACGATTTCCGCATCCACAACGCGGACGGGATCGACATCGACTGCTGCCGCTTCGTCACGGTGAGCGACTGCATCATCCATTCCGCGGACGACTGCCTCACCCTGCGGGGCAACGAGGAGCCGTTGAAGAAAAAACGCCCCTGCGAGTACGTGACAGTTTCCAACTGCGTGCTTTCCACAAGGGCCTGCGCCGTCCGCATAGGCGTGGGCACAGGGCTCATCCGCAGGTGCAACCTTTCCAACCTCATCATCCATGACACCCGCACGGCGGTCTGCATCATCTCCCAGTACGCCACCACCAGTCCCGGAGTCACCATCGAAGACATCATGCTGGACAACATCCGCATGGACTGCATCCGCCCCTTCAACGTCTCCACCTGCGTGCGGGGCATCCGGGAGGAAGAGGCCAAATGCGTCCGCAACATTTCTTTCTCCCGCATCCGGGGCACGGCCTCCAGAGGAAGCCTCATCCAGGGCAGAAGCAAAGGGTATGTGGAGAACATCTCCTTCAGGGACGTGACCCTTGCCTGTTCCCGGGGGGAAAATATCAGGGAAAGGCCCGAAAGCAGTTACGGAGAGTTCATCGACGGCAATCCCCCCTGCGCCTTCTGGGTGGAGAATGCGGAAAACGTCTCCTTCAAGGATGTCTCCGTCACCTTCCCGGAAGAGGCAAACGAGTGGAAAAACGCCCTCCGGGGAGAAAATACGGAAAATCTCCTTCTGGAGGAGTTTTCCTCCAACCGTCCCAGCTCAGTCAACGGCAAAGAGGTTCGAACATGCATAATGTAAGGGATTTCGGTGCAAAGGGCGACGGGGTGACCAAGGATACCGGGGCCATACAGAAAGCCATCGACGCGGGGGGGATCGTCCATTTTCCCCAGGGCGTGTACCTTACGGGGACGCTCTACCTCAAGTCCGGCGGAGGACTGGAACTGGAGGAGGGGGCGGTCCTTCTGGGCAGCCCTGACAGGGAGGATTACAACAAAGATGACGCCTTCCCCCAGAACCGGGCCTTTGCACACACCTCCGGAGCCCATCTGCTCATTGCCTTGGAACAGCACGATATCGTTCTGCGGGGCGGCAGGATCGACGGCAACCGGAAGGCCTTCATGAATCAGCCCGACAAGGAAGACAGCACGGTTTTCGCCATGCCGGAATGGAGGCCGGGGCAGATGGTCTTCTTCTGCGAGTGCACAAATATAACCGTAACCGATATGGAAATGACGGAGCCTCCCTACTGGACGCTCTTCCTTCACGGGTGCGAATTCGTCACCATCCGGGGTCTGCGCATCATCAACGATTTCCGCATCCACAACGGAGACGGGATCGACATCGACTGCTGCCGCTTCGTCACGGTCAGCGACTGCATCATCCATTCCGCGGACGACTGCATCACCCTGCGGGGCAATGAGGAGCCTTTGAAAAAGAAGCGCGCCTGCGAATACGTGACCATTTCCAACTGCGTGCTTTCCACGGAAAGGTGCAACGCCATCCGCATAGGCGTGGGCAACGGCCTGATCCGCAGGTGCAATATCAGCAATATCGTCATCCACGATACCCTTACGGGGATCTGTCTTGTTTCCCAGTACGCCGTCACCAGTCCCGGAGTCGCCATCGAGGACATCATGCTGAACGATATCCGCCTGGAGAACTGCGTGCGTCTCTTCCACATCGGCACCACGGTGAGAGGAGTGAGAAAAGAGGAAGCCAAAAGCATCCGCAACATCTCGTTCTCCCGCATCCGGGGCAATGCCGTAAAGGGAAGCATCATTCAGGGCAGAAGCCGGGGATATATGGAAAACATTTCCTTCAAAGACGTTTCCGTGACATACGGACGGGGGGAAAACATCACGGAAAAGCCGGAGACCAGTTACGGGGAGTTCATCGACGGCAATCCCCCCTGCGCCTTCTGGGTGGAGAATGCGGAAAACGTCTCCTTCAAGGATGTCTCCGTGACCTTCCCGGAAGAGGCAAACGAGTGGAAAAACGCCCTCCGGGGAGAAAATACGGAAAATCTCCTTCTGGAGGAGTTTTCCTCCAACCGTCCCAGCTCAATCAACGGCAAAGAGGTCTGAACATGCACAACGTAAAGGATTTCGGAGCAAAGGGCGACGGGGTGACCAAGGATACCGGGGCCATCCAGAGAGCCATCGACGCGGGGGGAATGGTGTGTTTCCCTCCGGGCGTCTATCTTTCCGGCTCCCTGTATCTAAAGTCCAACGGCGGACTCTTTCTTGAGCCGGGCGCCGTTCTGCTGGCAAGTCCGGACAAAGAGGACTACAATGCGGACGACTTCTGCGTGCAGAATTCCCCGGGAAGTTCGGAACATGCCTCCGGAGCGCATCTTCTCATCGTCCTGGAACAGGAAAACATCGTCCTTTGCGGAGGGGGCAGGATCGACGGCAACCGGAAAAGTTTCTATGGAGAAGACGGGAAGGCTGACTGTACGAAAGGCCCCCTTCGCAAGACGGATCCCCTCACCGGCGTCCATTATGTCGCTTATGAAAAATTCGGCAGACGGGAGGATATTTCGTGGCGGCCCGCCCAGATGATCTATATATGCGAATCCCGCAATATCCAGATCCGGGATCTGCAGCTTGACGACGCCCCTTACTGGACCTGTTTCCTCCACGGGTGCGAAGATGTCCAGATCCGGGGTCTAAGGATCCTCAACGATCAGAGAGGCCACAATACGGACGGGATCGACATCGACTGCTGCCGCCGCGTCAACATCAGCGACTGCATCATCGACAGCGGAGACGACTGCATCACACTGCGGGGAAATGACCGGAAGCTGAAGAACAAGCGCCCCTGCGAATACGTCACGGTAACCAACTGCGTGCTGCACAGCTGCGCCAACGGCATCCGCATCGGCGTGGGGGACGGGATCATCCGCAATGCCGTATTTTCCAACATCGTCTTCCATCATTGCGGCACGGCGGTGAACATCTGTTCCAATTTCTCCACGGATCCCGCAAGAGGAGCGGAGATCAGCAGGATCTCCATGGTGAATCTGCAGATGGAAGCCATGCGCGCCTTCCTCATCAACTGTCAGGTGCGCGGGTCCACGCCGGAAGAGCCGGCAAAAGAGGTGCGGGATATCCATATCCGGCAGGTGTGGGGCACCGTCTGGAGACCCTGTCTCATCTGCGGCAGCGCCGGAAAGGGAATGAAGGATATCGTGCTGGAAGACGTGGAGCTGGACATCGAAACCGATTTGACTTCCAACGACAATCATCTGGGCCCCTGGGGCGAATTCAGCAGTCCGAATCCCGAATGCGTGATCTATATAGCCCACGCGGAGGGGGTCCGGCTGGAGCGCTTCAAGGTCAACTGGAAAAAGACCGTGGGCGGCTGGACCTACGGGGTCCTGACCTGCAACAGCAGAAATGTGGAGAAAAATTTCGTCTCTCTGGGAAGACCGGATCTGGATGTAGACGGATCCGGCCGTCCGAAAGAAAAACAAGCACAGGAGCAGAGCAAATGGAGATCTTTTTGAAAGACATGGGCCTCATTCCCGACGGGGAAAAGGTGCAGACCTCCCTTATCCAGAAGGCCATCGACGAATGTGCCTCCTCCGGCGGGGGGACGGTCTGTCTGCCCGACGGACTTTTCGTTTCCGGGACCCTTTACATGCGTTCCAACGTCTTCCTCCATCTGGAAGCGAATACGGTCCTGAAGGCCTCTCCCCGGTATGAGGATTACAATGCGCCGGACGCCTGGGTGCAGAACGCCGCCAGCGAAAACGAACACACCACGGGGGGCCACTTCATCGTCTTTCTGGAAGTGGAACACGCCGGGATCGAAGGCAACGGCACCATCGACGGCAACGGCATGAGCTTCCCCTACCGCAGGAACGTGCCCGACTTCGGGGCGGTGCACAAAGACAAAAGCATCAAACGGCCCTCCCAGATGATCTATCTTTGCGAATCCAGAGACATCCGGCTGCGGAACGTGAGACTCTTCAACTCCCCCTACTGGAACTGCTTCGTCTGGGGGTGCGAAAACGTCATCATCACGGGGTTGAGGATCAAGGACAATCCGGAGATCCCCAACGGGGACGGCATCGACATAGACTCCTCCAGGCATGTGATCGTAAGCGACTGCCTCATCGACACGGAAGACGACTGCATCACCTTCCGCTGTGCGAAAAAACGCCTGAAAAATCAGGAGGCCATTCTGGAGGACGTGACCGTGACCAACTGTCAGCTGCGTACCCCCGGATGCAACGCCTTCCGCATCGGCGTGGGCAACGGGATCATCCGCAACTGCCTTGTCTCCAACATCCTCATCCGGGGCTCCTCCAAAGGGGTCTGTCTGGAGGCGCGGTACGCCTTCAATACGGATGCGGAGCCCGGGACCGCCATCGAAAACCTCTCTTTTTCCAATATCTTCATGGAATCCCGCTGCGGGATCTTTCTGGGCTCCTACTGCATGGGGGCCTGCGACTGCAAAGCTCCCCCCGTGCGCAACATCCGCTTCAGCAACGTTACGGCGAAAAGCTCCCTCAACTTCGTGCTCCAGAGCAATACGGGCGCCGTGGTGGAGGACCTTCTTCTGGAAAACTTCCATGTGGAACTTTCCGGCACGCCCAAAACGATCTTCAGCAGGGGCTACCACGAATGGGAGCACGCCACGGGAAGAGGAGTCTTCCTCATTGCGGGCGGGAAAAACGTTACCATGCGGAACGTTACCGTAAGGATCCCCGACGAAGCCTATCCCGCGGAGGCCGTAATCCTTTCCGACGGGGACGGAGAGATTTTCACGGACAACGTGAAGGGATTCAAAGGAGAAAACCCCCTCCCCCTGAACGCCATATTTTCCCCGGAGGAAAGGGAGGCGGGCAAAAACCGTCCTCAATAGGAAAAAAGGGAACGGGAGCACGTCCATAAAGTTCGAAAAGACCACGAAACGTTTTTCACGGATCAAAAAACCATCAGAAAGGAAACAGCATGAAAACGATCAAATTCGGAATCATCGGAGCGGGCCTCATGGGCCGGGAATTCGCCAGTGCCACCTCCCGCTGGTGTCACCTTACGGAAATGAGCGCCAAACCGGAACTGGTAGCCGTGTGCGACAAGAATCCGGCGCTCTATCCCTGGTACCGGGACAATTTCCCCACCATCAAACAGATCACCGCCGAATACAAGGAACTCTTGGCCAATCCGGAAGTGGAGGCGGTCTACTGCGCCGTGCCCCACAACCTGCATGAACAGATCTACTGCGACATCATCCGGTCCGGCCGCCATCTTCTGGGAGAAAAACCCTTCGGGATCGACAAGAAGGCCAACGACGCCATCATGGCGTGCATCAAGGAACACCCGGAAGTGATCGTGCGCTGCAGTTCGGAATTCCCCTTCTATCCCCCCATGCAGAGGATCGGACACCTGCTGGAATCCGATTTCTTCGGCGCGCTTATCGAGGTCAACTCCGGCTTCCTGCACTCTTCCGACCTCAATCCCATGAAGCCCATCAACTGGAAGAGGATGATCGAATTCAACGGGGAGTACGGCTGCATGGGAGATCTGGGCATGCACGCCTGCCATTTCCCCTTCCGCGCGGGCTTCATTCCCAAAAACGTCCGGGCGGTCCTTTCCAAGCTGGTGAAGGAACGCCCCGGCAAGGACGGGAAAATGGTCCCCTGCGTCACCTGGGACAACGCCACGCTTCTGTGCGAGATGGTGGATGAAAAATTCGGCCACTCCTTCCCGCTGACCATCAAGACCCAGCGCATCGCCCCCGGCGAAACGGACACCTGGTACTTCGAAGTCAAGGGCATGAAAGGGTGCGCCAAGTGGACCAGCAAGAACCCCCGCCGTCTGGAACTTCTGGAATACGACGGCGGCGATCAGGCCGTCCAGCAGATCGACATGGGCTACGAGACTGCGTTCAAGACCATTACCGGCGGGATCTTCGAGTTCGGTTTCACCGACAGCATCCTGCAGATGTGGGCCTCCTTCGTTACCGAGATCACCGAAGGCAAGCCGAAAGGAAGATTCGTCTCCTGCGTGACTCCGGAAGAAGCGGCTCTCTCCCATAAACTTTTCACCGCCGCGCTGGAAAGCTGGAAGAACAGCTCCACCGTGGCCCTGTAAGGAAGAAGCCGTGAAAAAGATCAGGATCGGACTCATCGGATTCGGCTACATAGGAAAAGCCCACGCCTGCGCCGTGCGGGATATTCCGCTCTACTACGACGTGGGCGATTTTGCCGCGGAGATCACCCATGTATGCACCTCCAGACCGGAAACGGCATCGAAAGCCGCCTCCGTGCTGGGGGCCGTGCCGGTGACGGATTTCCGGCAGATCACCGAAAATCCCGACATCGACGTGGTGGATATCGCCTCCCCCAACGACAAGCACCTCCCCCAGCTGCTTTCCGCCATGGCCAACGGGAAACACATCTACTGCGACAAACCTTTGTGCGCCAACGAACGGGAGGCCTCGCAGGTTGCCGAAGCGCTGAAAAGTTATCGGGGCATTTCCCAGATGACGCTCCAGTTCCGGTACTTCCCCGCGACCATGCGGGCCAAACAGCTCATCGAAGAGGGAAGGATCGGGGAGGTTCTGGAATTTCACGGTTCCTTCCCCCATTCCGGCAGCGTCGACCCGAAAGCTCCCCTGAAATGGAAACTTTCCGGAGCCGCCGGGGGCGGGGTGGTGGCCGATCTGGGCAGTCATATTTTCGATCTCCTGCACTATCTGCTGGGGGATTTCGACTCCCTTTCCGCCGCCACGAGGATCCTTTACTCTCAAAGGCCCTCCGCCGAAGATCCCTCCAGAATGGTCAAGGTGGATGCCGAGGACGACATGGTTACGTTGATCCGGCTGAAAAACGGCGCGCTGGGCACCGTATGCGCTTCCAAGATCGCCACGGGCACGGAAGACGGCATCACCTTCACGATCCACGGCACCAGGGGCGCGCTGATGCTCAAGGCCATGGATCTGG
Organism: Lentisphaeria bacterium; assembly: GCA_017613255.1. Classification (GTDB taxonomy): domain Bacteria; phylum Verrucomicrobiota; class Lentisphaeria; order Victivallales; family UBA1829; genus RGIG5327. Next base: position 2,285 of record JAGAEF010000046.1, on the reverse strand, counting down.
ACCGGCTGTATTTCTACGACAACACGGCTCCGGGGGCGCCTCTGGGCGGCGTCCGGGGCTGGACCGCCATCGACTGCGGACAGCGCTATGACAAACCTGCCGTCTTTCCCGCTTCGAAAGCGGTGATCGGCTGGGTGCGCGGGCATATCCACTGCTATTACTCCTTCCTGCGGGCGGTTGCAAACGGCACTCCCGCTCCGGCTCCGCTGGAGGAAGGGGTCTATATCCAGAATCTGCTGGCCAAGGTCAAGGAGTCCGCGGCGAAAGGGTGCTGGATCGAACTCTGAAAACGGTTTGCGGGACGAAAAATGGAGAGCGGAAACAAACAAAACAAGATCAGCTGGAAGCAGAATCTGCTGTTCGTCTGGATCGCCCAGCTTCTCTGTCTGGCCGGATTCGGCTCCGCGCTCCCCTTCATTCCCGTGTTCATGCGGGTGAAACTGGGGATCGAGGACCCCGCCATGCGGGGAGTCTATGTTTCCATCTTCTATTTCTGCAGCATGGCCAGCTTCTGCATCTGTACGCCCCTCTGGGGGATGCTGGCGGACCGGTACGGAAGAAAGCTCATGCTTCTCAGGGCCAGTTTCTGCGGAGCGGTCTTCATGCCGCTTATGGGGCTGGCCCCCAATGTGGGCATTCTCATTCTCCTGCGCTTCATCACCAGCTGTTTTTCCGGCACGGTGAACGCCGCCCAGACGCTGATCGTTTCCACCACGCCCGCGGAAAAGCACGGATTCGCGCTGGGGCTGCTGAGCTCCGCCGTCTGGAGCGGGAACATGCTGGGCTATCTGCTGGGCGGGATGATCGTCCACTTTTTCGGCTACACCACGGCCTTCCTTTTCTGCGGGGCCATGTTCCTGACCAGCGGACTATTGATCACCTTCTTCGTGCACGAGGATTTCGTTCCTCCCGTGAAAGTCCCCGAACTTTCCGGCGAACGGAAAAAGCGTTTCCATTTGCCGCAGTTCGGGTTCTCCACAGCGATATGGGTGACCCTCTCCCTCTTCTTCATGATGGCCTTTTCCCGCAGGTTCGACGAAGCGTATCTTGCCCTTCAGGTGGAAAATATCGCGGGAAAGATCAATACGGAGCTTTATACCAGCTACATCAGCGCCGCCGCGGCGGCGGGAGGCGTCATTGCCGGCAGTCTCATCGGAACTCTCGTGGACCGCTTTTCTCCCGGGAAGGTGGCCATCCCCTGTCTCCTGCTTTCGATTCTTTTCGTGCTGGGACAGGGATTCGCCCCCAGTCTGTTCGTCCTGGGGGCTTCCCGGTTCCTTGCCTTCATTACGGTGGGAGGGCTGGAGCCGGTCTTTCTGAGCATGCTTTCCCACGTGTCGCCCCAGGAGAAGAGGGGGCAGGTCTTCGGCCTGACCGCCTCCTTCCGGGCGGTGGGGATGATGGCGGCTTCTCCGCTGGGGGGAGCTATCATCTTCCATCTGGGGATCCGCTGTATCTATGTGGCGGCGGCGGTGGGATTTCTTCTGACCGTCCCGCTGCTGCTGTATGCCATGCGTCTCTGCAAAAAGGCGCAGGAGGAAACGCTTTCCCCGGCAACGGCATCGTAACGGACAAAAACAAGGAGAAACAATGCACAACGTAAAAGATTTCGGAGCAAAAGGCGACGGCAGGACCAAGGATACCGCCGCCATCCAGAAGGCCATCGATGCGGGGGGGATCGTCCACTTCCCGCCGGGAGTATATCTCAGCGGGACCTTGTATTTGAGATCCGGCGGCGGACTGGATCTGGAAACCGGGGCCACCCTCCTTGCCAGCCCGGACAAGGAGGACTACAATGCGGATGACTTCTGCCCCCAGAACAACGTGTTCGTCAAAGAGCACGTGAGCGGCGCGCATTTCATCATTGCCGTGGAGCAGAAGGACATCGTCATTCGCGGCGGAGGCGTCATCGACGGGAACCGGCAGGCCTTCATGAACGAGATCTGGGACGAGCATCCCACAGTCTTCAAGTTTCCTGAGTGGCGGCCGGGGCAGATGGTCTATTTCTGCGAATGCGAAAACATCCGGATCAGCGATGTGGAACTCAACAACGCCCCCTACTGGACGCTCTTTCTCCACGGATGCGAGCGCGGGACCATTCACGGCGTACGGATCTGGAACGATTCCAAAACCCATAACGGCGACGGGATCGACATCGACTGCTGCCGTTACGTCACGGTGAGCGACTGCATCATCCATTCCGGCGACGACTGCATCACCTTCCGGGGCGACGACCGCAAGCTGAAAAAGAAGCGCCCCTGCGAGTACATCACGGTGACCAACTG
>JAGAEF010000045.1 GCA_017613255.1 Lentisphaeria bacterium | reverse complement strand
GTCCGTGAGGAACCCGTAGGGCAGCGAAGGCGCAAAGACCAGAATGGTAAACAAAATGAGGAGGAAGGGGAAAAGAGTTTTCCTCCCCGTTCCCGGTACGTTTCCCGGCAGAAGCGTTTCCACGTTCCCCTCCATGACGAAGCCTTTCTACAGAACTTCCGAAACGGCCCTTTTCAGGAGGCCCGCCTCATACAGGAAATCCAGCACGGTATAGCGTTTGCGGATGAGCTGGGAAGCGAAAACCCCGTGCAGGTACTGTTCCCGGGTGAGGCCGATCTCCTCCGGGAGAACGGGAACATGGGCCTTTTTGAGAAGCGCTTCCGTCTCTTCCGCGGTGAAAAGCTGTCTTTCCAGATCCTTCTGAAGAGTGCTCCAGACCTCCCCCATTCTTTTCCGGCGCGCCTCCACGGCATCGGGAGGAAGGAACTTTTCCATGGCCACGCTCTTGGCGGGGCCGTAGCACCCTTTCACAAGAAGGGAATCCACCCTTTTTTCGTACTCGGGAAGGGTCTCGGGTTTTTCCATAAGGGGACAAAGTTCTTCGAAAGAATGCCGGATGATGTAGAACATGAGTTTCACGCTGGCCATCGTGCCCACGGCCACCTTGAATCCGTGGGAGACATCCTCCCCGCGGAAGGTAAGGTTTTCCATCTCCCAGATGTGGCTCATCAGGTGTTCCGCGCCGGAAGCGGGACGGGACTCCCGGTAGAGCTGCATGGAGTAGCCCGTGGCGGCAAGTCCCATAAAGACATGGTAGAGATCGGAGGAGTCGGAGACCCATTTGCGCAGATCCTTCTGCACCAGATCCCAGACATCCTCCCTCCGCTTTTCGTACCCCATGCTTTCCGCAATGTACCAGTCCGCCCCCGCAGGCACTTTCGTAAGCAGATCGGCGTACCCGGAAGCGAACATTTCCGGCGGAGCCGTTCTCAGCACGGCAAGGTCCGCGGCAATGGCGAAGGGCGCCGGACAGGGCATGGTCTTCTTGAATCCCTCCACGCAGAGCGCCGCCCCGTAGGAGGTGTATCCGTCCACCGATGCGGCCGTGGGCACGCAGCAGTAAGGAACATTGGCGATCCCGGAAGCGCGTTTCACGATGTCGTTGATGACCCCGGACCCCACGGCCACCGGAACGAGATCGCTTCCGATCTCCTTTGCCAGAGCGTCGCAGACGGCGCTGTCCGGATGCAGCCGGGGAACGGCGGGAAAGATCTTCGGAGGCTTCTGCGTTCCCAGCATGGCCGAAAGCGCCCTGCCCGCGGCATTCCACGTATTTTCATCCGCAACGATCCACGGCGTCTTTCCGGGGAAGGCCGTTTTCAAAAGTTCCGGAACCTGGGAAAGCACCCCTTCCCCCATGACGAAGTATTTCGTTTCCATTCCCTGCGGGATCTGAATCCAATCCATTTTTTCTCCTTTATTTGTTTCGGTCCCTGAGGACCCTTTTATTTTGTCCACAGATCGTTGGCCGTGCAGATCATGCCCGTTTCCAGAAGCTCCGGAGCAAAATCGAACCATGCGGTGGTGATCATGCCGGGAAGAGCGTACTTTTTGCACTTCTGCGCAAAAGCGTAAATGTTCTTGCGGAAACGCATGAAGTTGGGGAGTCCGTAAATATCGTCCACCGTGTTGCCCAGAGCCGTAGGCGCCCCCAGCACGGAAAACCCTTTTTCCAGATAGAGGTCCACGAAAGGAAACGCCGTGCACCGGAGTGGGAACTCCTTTCCCAGATATTTGCGGAAGAGACGGCTTCCTTCGTTGGCATTGCTCAGTTCCTCCAGATCCTCCGCTCTCCCGAAGGTCCGGGCTATAAGCCTTTCCGGCTCTTCCAGAGCGGCGAAATCGTTTTCCGCTATTCTGCGGTCCAGCACGATCCCTTTCCCCGCCGGGCGGAAGACGGTCAGGGGACTGGGATCCATCGTGGTCCAGTAGTCCCAGACCATGATGACCAGATCCCTGTCCGCCTTGTCGATGAGTTCCGGATGCCGGGAAAGCATATCATCCCAGATGATGGGGGTTCTGCCCATGCTTTTGGCGAAGGCGGCGCATTTGTTGATGTAATCGATGTAGAGCGCCCCCGTCCCGTGCTTTTCGGCGAAGGAAGCGCACTTGGGGCACATGCCCAGACTGCGGGCCTCGTCCCCGCCCAGATGAAGATACCTGCCGCCGGGATGGGCTTCGAGGATCTCTTCCGTCAAGGCCTTGAAAAGCGAGAAAGCCTCCTCGCTGAGGGGGCACAGCTGGGCGCTTTTCGTTCCGTCGGGACAGTCCGGTTCGAAATATTTCGCGTATTCCTCCAGACGCCGGATATGGGCGTTGTGCCCCAGACACTGGACAAGAGGAATGATCTCGATGCAGTTTTCCCTGCAGATCCTTTCGAAGGAGGCCACGTCTTCCCGGGAGAAGGCATTGCAGGTGGGAATAAGGGGATGGGAGGAGAAGGGGAAGCGTGCATTGTACTCCAGAAGGAAGGCGTTGAGCTTGAACTTTCCCATTTTCTTCAGCAGGTCTCTGGTCTCCTCCCCTTCGAACTGGCGGCAGGAGGCAAGATTGGCATGGAAGCCCCGCAGGGGGACCGAGGGATAATCCTCAATAGTCCCGCAGGGGAGAGTTGTCCCGTTCCGCAGCTGTTTCAGCGTACGGCAGGCGTGGAGAAGCGCCCTTTCCGAGGCGGCTTTCAGAACGATTTTTTCTTCCCCGATCTCAAGGGAATATCCCTCCGGAGAGGGGCTTTCTTCCCACTTTTCTACCACGAAGGGGAGTCCCCCCTTCTCCCGGAAGGGGAAAAGGCTTTGGAGAGACGCCGTTCCCAGGGGAAAGGGAAGAACCGTTTCCAGGGAAAAATCCGCAAGAAGCGCAAAGGAATCCTTCTTTAACGCACACTTTTTGGGTTCCGGAAGGATGTGGGGGGCAACGACGGCATAGGGGGATTTTTTATTCATGATGAAGCTCCTTGTCCGGTTTCAGGCCGGTCAGCCGCAGGAAATTTCCCGCAAAAATGAGTTCATACTCCTCTTTGGAAAGATCTTCCGCCAGCACGCCGGCAAGATTCATTGCGGCGCTGCAGACGGGGAAATCCGTGCCGAAAATAAGTTTTTCCACCCCCAGACGCCCGATGCAGTTTCTCAGCATCCCCCAGCGGAAAAGGCCCGTTCCTGCAAGGTCCAGATAGAGATTTTTGTATCTTCCCACCAGCGCGCTGCGTTCCAGAAAAGCGCTTCCGTCGTCGGGGTGGGCAAGCACCACGGCAAGACGGGGAAAATTCTTCACCACGCGTTCCACGACATTGAGATCCGGGCAGTGGATGTTCACGGGAAGCCCCAGAGATACGGCAGTTTCGTAGATCCGGAACATGCCGGGGGAGTCGTAGGCGCCCGTCCCAAGAGTGTGCTGGACGAGTTCGCCGATCCAGCGGACATGGCGTTTTTCGTGGAGATATCGGAGTTCGGAAGCGGATTCTTCCGGGAAACTCCCGTGGACATGGACCCCGGGAATGAAAAGGTCGGGAAAAAGTTCTTCCGCCTTGAGGGCCGTTTCGTTGAGTTCGCAGACCTCCTGAAACGTCTCCATCTTCTTTCTGCGGATCACGGAACCGCAGGCACGGGCAAAACCGGTCTTTTTCAGCTCCTGCGCCATTTCCGCAAGGGTGGCAGGCGTCCCGAATCTCCCGATGCAGTCCTTGGGATCGAGAAAGGGGTGGACGTGGGCGTCGATGACAAAAAAATCGCAAATCCGCATGAAAATCCTTTCAGTCTTCCAGTCCCGCGGCGTAGGCGAAAAGCTTGGAGTCGATAAGGACCCCTTCCGCCATGGCCTTTTCCAGATAGGAGAAGAGTTCGGACCGCTTCACGGTCACCGTTTCGATGTTTTCCGACTCGTCGAAATGGGTCTTTCTCTGACTTTCCGGGGTGTCCGGGGCCTCCATGACCGCCCAGAAAACCTTTTCGGAGGTGAGTCCAGGGGAACTGAAGGAGGCGGGAAGAAGTTTTTTCACCCTGCCCTGAAATCCGGTCTCTTCATTTAGTTCCCTTTTTGCCGCGTCCGCGGGATCCTCCCCGTCCTCCACAAGTCCCGCGGGAAACTCCAGCATGATGTTCCCGGCGGGGGGGCGGAACTGCTTCACCAGCACAAGTTCATCGGAAGGCACCAGCCGGCAGATGACCACCACGGCGCCCCCGCATCTCGTGCGGGAAACCGATTCCCATTTGCGCACCACGCCCTCGTCGTCCTCGTACTCGATCACGTCCAGGGCAAGAAATTTTCCTTCCGCCATTCTTTTTCTGGAAAGAATTTTCATGATAAAAAGTCCTCCGGGGCGATTCCGGGAATCCCCCAAAAAAGTGTTTTTGAGAAAAAAAATCGTTTTCCACCTTGAATATACTCCAACGTATGATAAATTAAAAGTGTTGATTCAAGAAAATTATCCTTTTTCCTTCTTTCCCCGTCCCGCTCCGCGCATGGAAAGGGTTTGGATTTGCGGGACGGGCCGGAAAGAACAGGATGGTTTCCCCCGAAGAGGTATTTCCCGGAAGGCGGCATGGTCTCCAATGACGACATTGCCCAGGCCCTTGTTTCCCGCAGTTGCGCTTCCGGAGAATTTGAAACAATAGGAAAGGCTTCCTGCCCTTACTTGCGGTCACACCCGGAGAACATGTGTTGAAACTTGTGGGATTGAGCGGCGGTCCCGGAAACGGAAAATCCGCCGCCGCGGAATTTTTCAGGAAAGAAGGCATTTGCGTCATCGACGCGGACAAGGTCTGTCACGCCATCTATGCGGAAAAGGAGAATGGTGTGCTTTCCGCCCTGCGGGAACGCTGGGGGGATGGGATCTTTGACGCCAAGGGCGTTCTGGACCGCAGAAAAGTTGCCCGGATCGTTTTCGAGGACGCAAGGGAACGGAAATTTCTGGATTCCCTTCTCCATCCGGAGATCTTCCGGAGAGTGGAAAAGATTCTGGAAAAAGCGGAAGGCCCCTTTGCCGTTCTGGAGGCGGCGCTTCTTTTTGAGACCGCCTGGGATAAAAAGGTCTTCCGCACCGTCACGGTCTGGGCGGAAGATTCCGTAAGAATGGAACGGCTTCTTACCCGGAACTGGACAAGGGAGGAGGCCCGGAAAAGGATCGATTCACAGATGAAAGACGCGGAAAAACTGGAGAGAGCGGACTATGCGATCATCAACAACGGATCTCTTTCCCTTCTGTACAGCCAGTGCGCCGCAGTTCTTGCGCAACTTCGGGAAGAAACGAAATAGAATAGATTTTGTTCATATAAACCAAATACGACAGAAAAGGATCATTCAGCAAGGAGTTTTTTATGTCTGAAGAAATCAATTCTCTTCCTTCTCAGGAAAATCCCCCCGCCGCAGTGCAGAACGAACAGACCCCCTCCCCCGCTCCCGCTCCGGAAGCGCCCCGTGAGGATGCCCGACAGCAGGCAACTCCGGAAGAAGCCCCAGCCGCCCCCCGCCGCCCGGGAAGACCCAAAGGATCGAAAAACAGAAAAAGCGTGACTCCCGCTCCGGAAACGCCTGTTCCGGAAACTTCCGTACAGAATTCCGGCATTCCGGAAGCCCCCTCCCAGACGGAACTTTTCCCGAAGAACGAGCCCGCCCCGATTCCGGCACAAGTGCAAGCAGTTCATACGCCTCCTCCTCCGCCGGAAGAACCCCAGATCAATATGGAAAAGGTGCGGCCGGACGCGCTGGTGGCTCCGGCGGACGCCGTTGCCGCCCCCATGAACGCGGTCTCCTTCGGTCCCCCGGAAGATGACGACGATGACGGCTATATCCCCGTCCCCGAGCCCGTGACCGGCTATATTCAGGTCCCGCCGGATCCTTCCGACGAGGAGAACGAGGCGGGGGTCGCCTCCGCGGAAGCGGAAGATCAGGTCCTCAACGACTACCGCAGAGAGGCGGCCTATCAGGACGCCATGTACCGCGATCAGGAAAGATTCTCCCGGAACGACCGCTTCGACAGGAACGGAAACAACCGGAACAACAATAACCGGAACAACAATAACAACAACCGCAACAATAACCGGAACAACAATAACAACAACCGCAACAATAACCGGAACAACAATAACAACCGGAATAACAACAACCGCAACAACAATAACAACAATCGCAACGGCGACTACCGGAGAAACGATCACGCCTATTTTCCCCAGGACAATGCTGGGAACCGCGTCATGGATATGAATCGGCCGCCCATGATGAATCCCCGGGGCAGCGGCCCCATGCCCGATCAGGAGC
>JAGAEF010000044.1 GCA_017613255.1 Lentisphaeria bacterium | reverse complement strand
GTTCTCCTCCCCCCTCGAAAACGCTCCGGCTGGATACATCGGAAGTGTTTTTTCCCATTTCCGAAAACGCTCCGGCAGGAAACGTGAGACATGTTTTTCTCTTCCCCCTCGAAAACGCCCCGGCTGGATACATCGGAAGTGTTTTTTCCCACTCCCGAAAACGTCTCGACTGGAAACGTGAGACATGTTTTCGCCCCCTCGAACGCGCCCGGCCTTGTCTCCGCTCGCCGTGTTTTTTCATTCCCTCTCAAGACTTGCCTCCTGCCTTTCTTTTTCCTCTTCTTTTCGGAAGTGACTTGCATTTCTCCGCTGCGGCTGTACATTATAAATAGATGAAAGGAACAGCCCGAAAAAAAGGAGATGAACATGCTGGAAATCACGTCCCACCGCAATGGAGAGATCCTCAACTACAAACACGGCCGGGAGAGCGCGGAATCTCTCATTGTGCGCATCCGGGGGATCGCCTCCCCGCAAAGTTCCGTCACGGTCAACGGCATTCCCGCGGAACGCAATGACCGGGAATTTTCCGTGGACCTTCCCCTTACGGAAAAGATCAATACGGTAACGGCGAAAGCCCGGGACAAATTCGGGGAACGCACCCAGTCCATTACCCTTGTCTGGGACAAAGGTTCCTTCAAACGCTATGCGGTGCGAATCGACGACAACAGCTTCTTCTTCACCGATCTTGCCAGGGAACGGCCCAAACACCTCATGGATCACTTCTACCTGAAAAAACTCAAGGAGTTCCACGGGAAATACGGGAGCAAGTTCATCCTCAAATGTTTCTTCCGCAACGACCATGACAGGGAGAAATTCACTCTGGACAAGGTCCCGGACTGCTACAGAAGCGAATTCGAGGACAATTCCGACTGGCTCCATCTGGCCTTTCACGCGCTGGGGGAATTCCCCGACCGACCCTACCAGCACTGCACGGAAAAACAGCTGGCGCGTGATTATGACTGCACCATGAAGGAGTTGATCCGCATTGCCGGAAAGAAAAGCTGTTCGCCTCCCACCAACGTCCACTGGGCCATGCTTGCGCCGGAAAACTTCCATGTGCTTCAGGAACGGGGACTGAAGATCCTCACCTCCAGCGGATTCATGGCCAACCGCATCATCGTGGAAGGGGAGGTCCAGCAGCTGCAGAACACCTCCTGCGACATCGGATTTTTCTACGAGCAGGACGTGGCCCATCACATGCTGAACAAACGCTGTTTTTTCGATCCCGACTACGGACTCTTTCTCTCCCGCACCTTCTTCTGCTTCAATATCGATACCCCTTCCCAGATCGAAGAAAAGATCCGGCAGGAGGACGGGAGGAGCAAAGAGAAGGGCTGTGAAATGATGGAGTGCGTGGGGCACGAGCAGTACGCTTATCCTTCCTACTTCAATTACCTCCCGGATTACTTCGAAAGACTGGAGACCAGCTGCCGCGTCCCGGCGGAACTGGGATACAAACCGGTTTTCTTCCAGGAGGGGATTTTCGGCAACACGGCATGGGAGAAATAGTTTTTTTGCCGAAAATCGCCTGTTTGTGAACTTTCGGGTTTGAAATCCCGTTTCGGCGTGTTATAGTACAGGGAACGGGGTTTCGGCCTTTCTTCCCAATCAAGGAACAAAAAACAAAAAACGGTTTTCCGGTATCGGAAAAGGAGGAAAAGATGAAAAGTTTTTTTGAGAAAGTCTGGCAGATGATCGTGGACAGCAGTCTGCTCAACGTGGTGGGCGCCATCGCCGTGCTTCTGGTGGGCTGGCTGATCGCTCTGTGGCTGTCCCGCAGAATCTCCAGAGCCGTGAACGCGATCGCGGCGAAAAAGTCTTCCCTTGCGGGGGAAGCGGATCTGCCTACGGTCAATCAGGCGGATACCCTTGCCGGGAAGGTCACCTATTACATCGTCATGATCCTTACCGTGCTGGGCTGTTTTTCCGTGCTCAAGCTCAATGCGGCGGCGGTCCCGCTGCAGGAATTCATCTCCTCCGTGGCCCGTTACGCGCCCAATATCGCAGGCGCCCTTCTTCTGCTGCTTGCCGCATGGATCGTTGCCGGGATCGTCCGGGCTCTCATCCGGTCCGCGCTTCTCAAGAGCAAGCTTAACGAGCGTCTCGCCGAACAGATCGGCGCAAGCGATCCTTCCACCGTTGCGGATTATACGGCGAAAACCGCCTATTATACCGTGTTCCTCTTCTTCATTCCCGCCATTCTCAACGCCCTGAAGATCTACGGAGTGACCGCGCCCCTGCAGGCGATGTTCGAAAAGGTCCTCACCTTCCTGCCCAATCTGATCGCCTCCGCCCTCATTCTCATTATCGGGCTGTGGGTCGCCTCCGTGGTGCGGAAGGCCGTCAGCGGCCTGGTGGTCATCAGCCGTCTCAACGCCATAGGCGAACAGATCGGGATCTCCAAGACTTTCGGCAACAACGGGCTTGCTTCCATGTGCGGGATCGTTTCCTACGTTCTGGTGGCCATTCCCGTAGTGATCTCCGCCCTCACCGCGCTGCACATCGACGCCCTTTCCCGTTCCGTTGCCGGGTTCTTCAACAAGCTGCTCAATGCCACCGGCGACATCATCGGAGCGGCGCTTCTCGTCTTCGCCGCCGTTCTCGTGGGCAATTTCGCCGCAGGACTGGTTACCCAGCTTACCGCCAACTTCGGGCTGGATAAATTCATCGCCAGCATGGGCTTCAAAAGCGAAGGCAAGGAGACGACCGCTCCCTCCGTCATCGCGGGGAAACTGGCGTTCCTTTCCATCCTTCTCATGGCGATTCTTGCCGCGTGCGATCTTCTGGGCTTCCGCCAGCTGGCGGATCTCGTCCGGGTCTTCGCTTCTTTCGGCGGAAATATCCTTTTGAGCATCGTGGTCATCCTCATCGGGCTCTGGCTCGCCAATTTCGTTGCCTCCGCGCTTGAGGGCAAATGCGGAGCCGCCGTCATCACGGGCATCAAGGCGGGCGTCATCGTCTTCACCATCGCCATCGCCGTCAACAATATGAGCATCGGCGACCGGATCGTGGAGATCGCCTTCTCCCTGATCCTGGGTGCGGCCTGCGTTGCCGCCGCCATCGCCTTCGGCATCGGCGGAAGAGAAGCCGCCGCCAAGCTGCTCAACGACTGGGTGGAAAAGCTGAAAAAGTAAGGCTTTTCGGGCCGCCGCAGTCCCTTTGAGACGGTCCGAAACACAAGGCAAGGTTTATCCCATCTCGGGCCGGAAACAGGATTTCGTGTTTCCGGCCCGAGCGTTTTCGGGAGTGGGAAAAAACACTTCCGATGTATCCAGCCGGGGTGTTTTCGGGAATGGGGGAAAACACTTCCGATGTATCCAGCCGGGGCGTTTTCGAGGGGGGAGAGACAAACGCG